>JBBABK010000038.1:0-12272 GCA_041657685.1 Phycisphaerae bacterium
AACAATTCGACGTGCCGACGACGGTATCGCTCAATACGATTATGGTGGACGGTACGGGGATGTGCGGCGGCTGCAGGGTGGAGGTCGGCGGAAAACCTAAATTCGTCTGCGTTGACGGGCCGGAGTTCGACGGGCATCTTGTCAATTTCGATTTGATGATTAAACGCCTCGCGGCTTATAAGCCGCAGGAACAGCAGGCACACGAGAATTACAAAGAACATAAATGCAAAATAGGTCTGGATAAATAATACATTTCAGAAATTTCAGCAATGACCGAAGAACAGATGAAACAAATGCTCGAAGGATTACAGGCAAAAGAAAAATCGCAGGGTCTCAAACCGGCGGACCGTTTCGAAATTCCGATGCAGGAGATGCCATCGCAAGACCCGGTGGTGCGGCGCGGAAATGTAAATGAAGTAGCACTCGGCTACACCGAAGCGCAGGCTCGTCTCGAAGCGATGCGATGTCTGCAATGCAAAAATGCGCCCTGCGTACAGGGCTGTCCGGTGAGAATAAAAATCAAGGATTTCATCGCGGCGATTGCCGAGGGCGACTATAAAAAATCACTGCAAATCATAAAGGAAAATTCGTTACTGCCGGCTGTGTGCGGCAGGGTTTGTCCGCAGGAAGTTCAGTGCCAGGCGAAATGCACGGTCGGTTTGAAATTTAAAGACCCGACCAAGGCAGTTTCAATCGGCAGACTCGAAAGATTCGTTGCCGACCACGCCGGCGGCGATGAGGCAGTTCCGGAAATTGCGCCGGATACGGGGAAAAAAGTTGCGATTATCGGCTCCGGGCCCGGCGGCATTGTCGCAGCAGCCGATACGAGAAGGGCGGGACACGATGTCACCGTGTTCGAGGCATTTCACAAGCCGGGCGGCGTTATGGTTTACGGAATCCCTGAATTTCGTCTGCCGAAATCAATCGTCGCAAAGGAAATCGAAGTCCTGGAAAAAATGGGCGTCAAAATCGTCTGCAATTTCGTCGTCGGCCGAACGCAGACGATTGAGCAACTAATGAACGAAGACGGTTTCGATGCGGTATATATCGGCGTAGGTGCGGGCCTGCCGTATTTTATGGGTATCGAAGGCGAATCGCTCGTCGGCGTTTACAGCGCCAACGAATATCTTACCCGCGCCAATTTGATGAAGGCCTATGATTTCGGCAAAGGCTCTGATACGCCTATTGCCAAATCCAAAAGGGTCGCGGTCATAGGCGGCGGCAACGTCGCGATGGACTCGGCCCGAACGGCCTTGCGGCTCGGCGCTGAAAAGGTGTATCTCGTCTACCGGCGAAGCGAAAAAGAGATGCCCGCGCGAGTGGAAGAGGTTCATCACGCCAAAGAAGAGGGCGTCGAATTTCATGTCCTTCAAAATCCCAAACGAATCATCGGCGACTCGAACAGTCACGTAAATGCAATCGAATGCCTCAAATACGAACTCGGCGCACCGGACGAATCAGGCCGAAGAAGGCCTGTACCCATCGAAGGCTCGGAATTTACAATCGACGTCGATACTGTGATTATTGCGGTTGGCAACGGCGCCAACCCGCTGATTCGCCAGACCACGCCCGATTTGGAGTTTAACAAGTGGGGCAATATCGTCGTCGATGAAAACTGCAGGACCAACGTGCCGGGCATTTACGCCGGCGGAGACATCGTCATCGGAGCGGCGACGGTAATACTCGCTATGGGACAGGGGCGCACAGCCGCGGCTGCCATAAACGAAGACCTCGCAAAAAAGAAATCCAAGTGATTTTTAACCATCTGCCCGGTTAGAACTTGAACTTAAAATAGGTTCCAAATACGTTGTAATCCGTATAGTCACTTGCCTTCCTGCTGGACTGACGCATATAAAAAATATTCGCGTCGAGGTTGCTGGTAATCGAAGTTGAAACGCCCGCATAAATTCTGTTGCAGCCGAAATGCGTATCATCGAGATTTATGAACACCTCGTCGGCGACGTAAGGCTGCAATTGCCACGCCGTCAATTTCCACGGCAGTTTTACCGTGAACTTATTTTTATATCTCCACAGCCTTTTGCCGTTTTCCCTGTCGCGATATTCGAACAGATTTCTATCGCTCAATGCCAGGTCCCACATCTTCCATTTAAAAGTCACATTCGCGTGCGGCCGATTTTCCCTGTACCAGCGATCGGTGCTGTCATCCTTTTCGAATATTTGCCTGTAATTCAAGCCGATATCAATCCAGTCGGCCAACCCGCTGTAAACGAATCCGAGGTCCGAAAAATGATGGTATAAATTTCCGGCTCTATTGCCGAATCGAAACTCCTCGTTGAATTCCGCCTTCCAGTTTTTGCTGATTTTTACCGACGCCCCCGCACTGGTCCAGTACTGAAAATCGCCGTCATTGAAACCAAAAGCCGAGAAGCACAAAACCACTGTTAACCCTGCCGCCCAAAAAACTCTTCTTCCGTTACTTCTCATAAATTTCTCCTGATTATGCAGTTGTCCGGCACAGTGCCGTTTGTTTTTTAACTGATAATTCCTTTGATGTACTCTTTTGTCATTTCCTGTTTCGGATTTTCCAGCACCTCTTTTGCGGGGCCGTGCTCTATCAATTCGCCGCAATAGAGAAAGACGACGTAATCAGCGAGCCTTTTCGCCTGCCGAAGGATGTGCGTTACGATAATAAGTGTGTACTGATTCTTCAGACGCATAAAGCTCTGCTCGATGCGCTGACTCGATTTTGGGTCGAGCGCGGAAGTCGGCTCATCGGCAAGTATGATTTCCGGCTCGACGGCCAGGCCTCTTGCAAGGCATAATCTTTGCTGCTGGCCGACCGAGATTTTCGACGCGGGGGTATGCAGCCTGTCCTTTACCTCGTCCCACAAGCTCGCCTCTTTTAGATAATGCTCGACTATTCCGTTTAGCTGTTTTTTATTTTTAATCCCGTGTATTCTCGGACCATACGCGATGTTGTCATAAATCGACATAGGAAGCGGGTACGGATTCTGCGCGAGCAGTCCCATTTTTTTTCTGATGTGTGTGACCTCGGCGCCGGGGTCGAAGATATTTTCGCCGTCAACGAAAACTTTGCCTGTAACCTTAACGCCTTCGATAGAATCGATAAGACGGTTGAACGACCTTAACAGCGTGGTCTTGCCGCAGCCGGACGGGCCGATTATCGCGATGATTTTTTTGTCGGGGATGTCGATGGTTATGTTTTTCAGGATTTGCTGTTTGGCGTAGTACACGCTCAGATTTTGTACGCTTATATGAGTCTTGAAATCCATAACAAATCTCCTATCTGACAACGTTTTTCGCGAATCGCCCGACCAGAATTCTCGAAAGGATGCTGATAATCAGTATAATAGCCGTCAAAATAAATGCCGAAGCGTACGCCCGCTCCTGCACTTCAGGAAAAGGCGTTCCAAGCTGAAAGAAAATCGCCAAAGGCAGCGTCGCGGCCGGCCTCAGCAGTGAAGAAGGAATATAATCACTAAAGCCCGCAGTGAAGATTACGGATGCTGCGTCGCCGATTCCTCTTCCGAATGCGATTAACACCGCGGTCAATATGCCGGGCATAGCCTGTCGCACCACAACCTTGTATGCGGTTTCGAGTCTTGTTGCGCCGAGCGAATAAGATGCTTCGAGCAGCTCTTTCGGAATCATTCGTATCACTTCGTCCATCGCCCTGCACATAATCGGCAAGATAAGCAGCGCGACGGTGATAATGCCTCCCAGCAGCGAAGCGCGAAGTCCGAAGAAAAGCATTATGGTAAAACCGAAAGCGCCGTAAACTATCGAAGGGACGCCCCACAGGACATCGAACGAAAACCGCGTAAAGGCCGCTGTTCGTGACCCCTTTTTCGCCCACACGTTGATGAACAGCACGATTGGCAGACTAAACAGGATTGCCAAAAAAGTTGCGCCTCCCGCGAGGTATAGCGAGCCGATAATGGCATTTAATATTCCGCCTTCTTTACCGAGATAGAATCCGCCCCTGGGAGTCTGTGTAATCATCGCGATGTTCATCGCCGGCAGCCCCTTGGTGATAATAGCAGCCAGTATCATAACAAGGCACAGCAGAATGACGAGTGTCGAAGCAATCATCAAAACCTTGAATATGTTTTCTTCGATTTTGCGTCGGTTCATTATTCAATCGCCTTTTTAACTTTGACTAAAACGAGCTGGGCAATGATATTGAAAAACAAAACCACCAGCAGCAAGACGAAACAGGATAAAAGCAAAGCCGAGTCGTACAGCGGCACGGACATCATTTCGCCGTAGTTGTTCGCGATTAATGCCGGCAGCGGATAAGCCGGGTCGAGCACCGAATGCGGAACTTTCGGAACATTACCGGCCACCATCAGCACAGCCATTGTTTCACCGAATGCGCGTGACAAACCGAGCACAACCGCGGCGATAATGCCGGGCATAGCCTTGCGCAGCACGATATGTTTTATGGTTTGCCATTTTGTCGCGCCGAGAGACAGTGACGCGTCTCTGATTTCGCGCGGAACCGTTCTGATAACTTCGAGGCAGACGTGAATGATTATGGGAAAGACCATAATCGCAAGAACGATGCCGGCCGCCAGTACGCTGTAGCCGCTGGAAAACGTCCCGAATGCCGGCGCGATATAATTTTTAATAAGCGGAACGATTACCAGTATTCCCCACACGCCGTAAACGACCGAAGGAATCCCGGCCAGCAGGTCTATCAGGGGCTTGGTCCATTCCCTGATGATTCGCGGTGCATATTCTGAAAGATATATCGCCGTCAAAAGGCAAAGCGGCACCGCGATAATTACTGCCACACCCGTTACCCAAATCGAGCCGACGATAAAAGGAAATAATCCGAACTCTTTTTTTAAAGGATGCCAGGAACTCGAAAATAGCAATTCGCCTATCGACTTGATTTGCAGTATGGGCCTTGACCTGATATAAAGCCCGGCCGCCATAACAAACACAATCAGCCCCGACGCTATCGTCATCCATCGCATCAGCCTGCCGGCCCATTTATCTTTTAACAGCCTTAGATTCATTATTGGAGACTTATGGAATTTTTTTTAACGCTCAGTTTTTTAATTTATCGAGCTGCTGCTGAATCACTTCCTGGTTTAGGTTTATGTACCCTGATTCGCTTACATACTGCTGGCCGTCGGTGAGAATCCACTTGATAAATTCAATTACAACTTTTTTCTCCGGCTTGCCCTGACAAACGAGGTGTAATGCCCTTGCCGGCGGTGAGGGGTATCTGCCGTCCGCTATCGCGGCGACTATCTGTTCCTGGTCGCCGTAAAAGTTTTCATTAGCATCAATCACACCGTTGCCGTCAACGTCTATCGGCAGGACTTGCAAATGTTCGATTTGCTGCTTTGTTTTTGTGTCGTACGCGTAATTGATATTATTAAACCCGATTCCGAGGTTGTCTTTCTTAACCGCCTCGGCCAGTCCCGGGTCGCCGAATATTCCGACCCCGCCGAGGTCTTCCTGCTTTTTGCCCAGATATTGGGCCCAGGTCTGTGCCGCTCCGCACGCGTCGGAGCGGGTATAAACGTGCACCGCGTCAGTGTTTTCATTACCGGCGATTTGTCCCCATATTTTCACCTGCCCTGTTATCCAGATATTTACAAATGTTTCTCTTGTAACACCTTTATTTAAAAGCTCTTCCAGTACAGGGTTCTCCTCGTTAATCATTGGAACAACGGCGTCCTTTGTGACTGACACCCACCATGCTCCTTTTTCTATTTCCTCCGGATAAATCTCGCGCGAGACCATTCCAATATCCACAGCTTTAGCCAGGCAGTCCGCCATACCCTTACCCGCTCCGCCGGCGGCTATGTCGATTTTTACCTGCGGGTTAATTTTTTGAAATTCCTCCGCCCACTTGACCACCATCGGGTAAAGCGCCCATGCTCCCGACATCGTTATTGTTCCCTGCAGCTCGTCGGACTGGGAATTTGATTCTGTTTTTTTGCCGCAGCCTCCGGCAATAAAAAGACCTAAAACCAAACTGCAGATAATAAATTTTTTCATTTCTAAATCTCCTTTCAAACAAGGTCGGCCAGCGTCAGGTCTTCCAGCCTTTTCGAAATATAATTCCTGATTTCCCTGAATATTTTGAGAACCTTTTTTTCCTGTGCCAGCGGCGTATCGGAAAAGAAATACTTGCTCACCGATTCGGTCGGCGCGAGCGCGCCGTCCATCAGCCTGACAATCTCGGCCAGTGTGATTTTCGAGGCGTCTTTAGCCAGCTTATACCCTCCGCTTTTGCCCCGGCGGGTCTTTATATAACGGTTTTGCCTTAATATCGTAAAAAGCAGCTCGAGGTATTTTTTCGGGATGTCATACTGCGTGCAGATATTTTCGATTTTTATAAATCCCTGTTTTTCGTGCCGGGCGATGTAAACCAGGGCCAGAATCGAGTACTCGCTTTTGGTTGTGAGCTTCATTTATAATCCTTTTTATCTACCAAGGACATTAAGTCTATTGACATAATAGACAAAATGATCGGGATTGCAATAATTAAATTGGAATTTTTTAAAAAAAATGCAAAGGGTTAAACGGGCACTGTGAGCAGGGCCTGTAGGGGTTGGATTAAAAAGACGGCAGGTAAGTGATAATAACCGTAGTGTATGAAACGGACGGCTGACAGGAGATTTTCTCGTTTTTCGAACCAACCGGCGTCAACGTTGTTTATAGTAATGATGAAAGTTGCGGATGGCAGGCTGGCCTGAGTGCGACTTTAGATTAATCAGTGCCGTTGAAGAAAATTTTTATAAAGTTTAATTTGCAAAGACTTCATAATAACCGCAGCAATAATGTACTTGAAATCGTTTTTATTGTGCCAACTTCACAACAACATTTGTTAAAACGGCATTGCGGATGTGGGTTTTCCTGCAGGAGGCAGGTAAATTTATATTAAGTTAACAGCAAAAATGTGATTTCAAATAAAAATGGCTGCCGGCAAAGTTCGGAATTTTCCGAAAAATTCGTATCGGTTTCAAAGGCGATGCGGCTGTTTGGAGTTCTGTGATACGGACACATAATTGACAATGCAAAATTCATATAGTATCATCCCCTGCTCGGTCGTATGTAAATCGGGCACAGCGGATATATCGAATACATTTTCGGATGAAGTGATGGAAATTAAACCTTTCAGAGCGTTCAGGTTCAGTAAAGTCGTGGTCGGTGATGTGGGTTCGTGTATTTCCCCGCCTTACGACGTCATTAACGAAATTCAGCAGCAGCAGCTTTATAACAGCAATGATTACAACGTCGTGCGCATCATAAAACCCCAATCCAAACCGTCCAATGGCCAGGCTGATAACGTCTATACAAGGGCGGCCGGCTATTTTGGCGACTGGATTAAACAGGGCGCGTTAAAGCAGGACTCAGCCGAATCCGTATACGCGTACGTTCAGGATTTCGAGCTTGCCGGCGCATGGTTTCGCAGATTTAGTTTTATCGCGCTGGGCAAACTCGAACCGTTCGGCAAAATCGTCCACCCGCACGAAAACACGATGCTCGGCCCCCGCAAGGACCGCCTCGAACTCAAAAAAGCGACCGCCGCCGATTTCGGCCTGGTCTTTATGCTTTATGATGACCCGCAGCGCATAGCCGATGATATATCAGCTAATAAAATTGATGATGAGCCGCTCGTCGATTTTAACGATGACCAGAATGTCAGGCACCGGCTTTTCGCCGTGACAGACAGGGACGAAATTTCGGCGATTATTAATATGTTCGGGGACAAGTCCTGCATAATCGCCGACGGCCATCATCGCTACGAGACAGGACTGGCGTATTATGAACTGACGGGCAATCCCGCGGCTCAGTATCAAATGATGGCGTTTACCAATACATCCCACGAAGGCCTGATTGTTCTTGCTACGCATCGCTTAGTCAGCGGCCTTGAAAAATTTTCTTTCGATGATTTAATCGGCAGACTCAAAAAGGATTTCGAAGTAATTCGTTTTGGATTCGATTCGCCGGATTCCGCCCGCAAAGCGCGTCACCAGATGTTCGCCCGAATGAAGGCCGACTACGCCAAAGACCGGAGTTGCTTTGGGATATACGGCGGCGACGGGGCTTTTTATGTGGCGAAGCTGGTAAATAAATCCCAAATGGAAAAAGCCGCCCCCAGAATGAGCGAGGCGTGGCGGAAACTCGATGTCACCGTTCTGTCGAAACTGGTGCTCGACCGGATACTTGGAATCACCGACGAAAAACTTGCCGGCGGCGCGAACGTCAGCTATATCAAAGACAGCGGCAGCAAGTCCAAAGAGCTGGTTAAGCAAATCGACGCGGGCGACGGGCAGGTTGTTTTCTTTATGAACCCGCCCAAAATCGAGCATATAAAAGCTGTCGCGGACGCCGGCGAGCGTATGCCGCAGAAATCGACTTACTTCTATCCAAAAGTGTTCACAGGTCTTACAATATATAAATTACCTTAACTTTTTGGAGTTAATAAAATGGCTGACTGGAAAAACCCACCAAGACTATTCATTCCCGGACCCGTAAAGGTAAACCCGGACGTTCTTGAGCAGTTCGCAAGGCCCACGCTCGGCCACCGCGGAGCGGAGTATTCGCAGCTTCAAGCCGAGACCGTCGAAATGCTGAAAAAAATATTTTTTACAAAACAGAACGTCTTCCTGAGCACATCCAGCGCGTCAGGATTCTGGGAAGCGGCCATTCGCAACTGCGTCGCGCCCGACGAAACAGTCCTGTGTACGATGTGCGGCGCGTTCAGCGACAAATGGGCATCCGTCGCGAAGTCCTGCGGCCGAAACGTCGAGGAGCTGAAAGTCGAATGGGGCCAGGCCGTCACCGCGGATATGATTGACAAAAAGCTGGCCGAGGGAAAATACGCCGCTGTTACGCTTGTTTATAACGAGACAAGCACAGGCCTTACCAATCCGGTTTACGAAATCAGCGAAATGATGAAGAAAAAATATCCGGACGTGCTTGTGTTCGTCGATTCGGTCAGCGCGATGGTGGGTCTGCCGCTGCATTTCGATGAGCTTGGCTGGGACGTAACGTTTGCGTCGGTGCAAAAGGCGTTTGCGCTTCCGCCGGGATTTACCGTCGCATTGGTCAGCAAACGCGCACTGGAAAAAAGTAAAAACGTGCCGGGCCGAGGCTATTATTTCGATTTCCAGAGTTTTGCGAAGAGCGCCGAGAAGAATCAGACGCCGACTACTCCGTCAGTTCAACATATCTTCGGTCTTAATTACCAGTGCCACAAACTCGTCAAAGAGGGTATGGAAAACGTCTGGGCGAGACACAAAAAGATGGGCGAATTCGTCCGCTCGTGGGCCAAAGAAAAATTCGACCTGTTCTGCGAGGAGAAATACGCTTCCAATACTCTTACGACCGTCAAGAATACCAAAGGCATCGAGGTCGGCACGGTAATCAAAGCCGTCCAGGCCAAACACAATACCGTCTTCGGCAACGGCTACGGTAAGCTGAAAAACGAAACATTCAGAATCGCACATATGGGTGACATAACAATGGACGATTTGAAAGAGCTGCTCGGCTGGATAGACGATGAATTAGCTTAACGAATCAGCAGTATAAAATTAAAAAAAAGCCCCCGTGTTTGCGAGGGCTTTTTTGTTTATACGTGCGATATATGGTAGCTCAGGTCGAGCACTTTCGGATTTACCAGCTTTTTGTAATCGAACATACTTATCCGCACTGCCTTGTCGTGCGAACCGGCCTGAAACACGATATGGTCGTCCGCTTCGAGAGCTTTATCCATAATCGTCGGCATATCGTACAGGTTTCCCAAAGGCGGCTCGGCACCAAGCTCACAATCCGTAAAGATATTGCCGATTTCTGTTTCGTCCGCAAGTTCGACGTTGTCCGCACCGAGGTTTTCTTTAAGCCTTTGCAAATCCACCTTGTGATTGGCATCCAGTACACACATCATCAGCACGCCGTCGGCCTTGATTATCACCGGCTTTGCGACGAACCTGCCGTGCTCGTGCTCGACCGCCGCCATACGTTGGGCCGAGAACGTTGGCTTATGTTCCGTTACCTTATAATCAATTCCTTCATTTTTTAAATATTCAAGCACGTCCATTTTAGCCTCCCGCTAATTTCCCGTTAATCCTGAGTATCTTCTTTTTTATCGAAAATCCCCTTTACTCCTTCGATAAGTCCTTCGCCCGATTCCTGCACATCTTTACCGCCCGATTTGAGCAGACCGCCTCCTTTTTCCTCGAGTATATTTGTTATATCGCCTATGTTTTTCAGCTTGCCTTGAATCGAACCAAGCACGTCATCAGGCAAAATCCCGGCGCCCTGTTTCGCTATCGCCTCTGATATCGCGGCCAGAACAGCTTTTGTCAGCCTGGCGGTGGTCATCTTGTCGTCGCTTCCCAGGTCATTCAATAATATCGGTTCGAGTTTTAATTCGACCGTATCCGCCTTTTGAGGCATAATCTGAACCGGAAGCAATTTTACTTTTACCGTCGTATTAGTAATCTTTAGCTCTTTTATCCGCAGTTGCTTGCCTTCTTTATCCTGGCCTTCGCTTTTCGGCAGGTTGCCGAGCACTTCCTGCAGGTTATTGTTCAGGCCCTTTTGCTCAATCGCAACTGTAATATCATCGAGCAGAATGTGGTCGATAATCACAGTATCCTTCATAAGCGACTTCAACTGCGTCTTTATATCCGTATTGCCCACTTGCAGCAGGTAATCCTGCTCATAGCCTTGCGGATTTGCAATCTCTATCTTGCCGATAGTTACGGCCCCTTTAAGAACTGCCAAATCGAGATTGCCGATATCCACTTTGACCTGAAGTGCCTGCGTCCCGGCCTTTTCGATTTGCGATTTGATAATCTGTTCGCCGTACAACTCGAAGCCGATAAGCAGCAGGGCAATCGCGATTATAATAACCAGGATAATTGTTTCGATGGTCCTCTTTACTCCCTTTTTCATTCCAATACTCCCTAAAAAAGAAATGATTTTTCATTTTATGGATAATCATTTTATAAAGTCGCCGTTAATACCGCAAGAGATTTTTTACCGCTTTTTTAGATAAACACCGCCGCGAACAGCAGCATCGCCGACAATGCCGCAGCCGTTATAGTTATTTTCGACCACTTATTATACCTCGCCAGAGCCGGGTGCCTGTCCTCGACCTCCCAGAAATAATCATCGAGGTCACTGCCCGGCTTCATCCGAAGCTGAACATATACATACGCCCCAACCGATAGCAAAAATATCGGCCCGCTCAAAAGCAGCAAAATCACGCGAATTTGATTGACTGTTTCCATCAGATAATTTCCTTCAAAGCCTCTCCCGCAGTGCGATGCCTGAATTCGTATCCCGCTTCGATAAGCCTTTTCGGTTTGATTTTATAACTTGCCAGCAGCAGCTCCTCGCCCATTTGCCCGAGTATCAGCTTAACTATGAAGCCCGGCATCATCGTCCAGCTCGGCCGGTTCATCGCTGCGCCGATTTGTCTGCAAAATTCTTTCAACTGTATCGGTACCGGCCCGGTTACATTAAACGCGCCGCTGCATTTTTCATTTTCCATCACAAAGCGAACAGCACCCACCACGTCATCGATACTCACCCAGGGGAAAAATTGTCTGCCGCTGCCAAAATATCCGCCAAGATAAAACTTAAACGGCTTTGTTATTGCCGGCAATACACCGCCGGCGGAACCCAGCACTGCTCCGAACCGCATCTTCGCCAGCCGCACGTTCATATCTGTTATCCGCTCGGCGGCGCTCTCCCATTGCTGACTTACATTGGCAAGGAACCCATCGCCCGGCCCGTTGTCTTCGTCGGCTTCTATATATTCCTTACTGCTATACCAGCCCATCGCCGACGCCTGGATCAATACCGCCGGTTTATTTTCCGTTTGTCGAATTGCCTCGACCACCGCTTCGGTTGCTGTGAGCCTGCTGCTGATAATTTTTTGTTTCTTTTTTTCAGTCCATCGCCCGATGCCGACGTTTTCGCCCGCCAGGTTAATGACGCAATACGCTCCGTCAATTATTTTCGCAAGCGGCTCAGCGTTTTTCGCGTCCCACCTCGCTATATTCATTGAATCACCGAGTGCAATTTTTGCCTTTTCCGGATTGCGTGACATCGCAATTATTTCATAATCGCTTTGCAGATTTTCACAAAGCGACCTGCCGATAAATCCCGTTGCACCCGTTATTACAACCTTCATTTCGTATTTGCTTTCTCAGCCTTCTTTTCGAGCCGCTCGACTTTTTTCAGATAAATCTGCATATCGAATTTCCGCTCCAGCCCGCCGGCGTTCATATATCTCTTTTCGCAGAAAA
>JBBABK010000039.1:0-6909 GCA_041657685.1 Phycisphaerae bacterium
GCCGAATCGCGTCGCAGCGGCGTTGAACGCGCCGATGACTTCGAAATCGTCCCGCAACGGTTTGATATCGGCCAGTTTAATAATCGGGTTTTTGTCCGAACGCAAGGCATTCATCCTTTCAATGATAACGCAGTTAAAAGTCCGACGCAACCATACGATTAGCATATTTAGCCTTGTGGAAACGGTCGGGGTTTTATAATCTGGACGGACAATTTCAGGAGTGCAGTATGGCAGAGAACGTGGCGGTGATTATCTGTGCGGCTGGCGCGAGCAGCAGGTTCGGCTTCGATAAATTGGCTGTGGGCGGCAAGCGCAAAAAGCAGTTTACCGACGTTGACGGCAGAGCTGCATTTTTGCGGAGTGTGGAATTCTTCGCCGACCGCGACGACGTTAAACAAATACTGCTGGCGATACCGCAGGAAGATGATGAGCTGGTGAGCGTGAAATGGGGAGTGAATCTGCAATTTTTCAACGTGAAAAAATATATCGGCGCGGCGGAGCGGTTCGAGACGGTGAGTAAAGGACTGGAGCTGATTAAAAACGATATCGATTTGGTGGCGGTGCACGACGCGGTGCGGTGCTGTCTTAAAAAAGAATGGCTCGATAAGTGTTTCGCCGAGGCGGCAAAAACAGGAGCGGCTATGCTGGCGGCGCCGGTGGTGGCGACGATTAAAAAAGTCAAAGACGGCATTATCGAAAAAACCGTCGACCGGGCGGGACTTTATGAAGCGCAGACGCCGCAGGTCTTTAAAACGGAGCTTCTTAAAAGAGCGTACGCCGGACTCGGCAAACTCGATAAAACCAAAATCAGCGACGATGCGCAACTGGTCGAGTCGCTGGGCGAAAAGGTCGCGATAGTCGAAACGGACCAGTCGAATATCAAAATAACATCGCAGGCGGACATCGCAATAGCTGAAGCGATTATCAAGTCCCGGCCCAAGCCCAAAAAGGAAGGCTATGTCGGGCCGTACGGCGAAGCGCAGTGGTGATTCGCGACTCGGGGTTCGTGAATCGTGATTCGATATTCACCGCAGAGAACGCAAAGCTCGCAGAGAAATAAAAATTAATTTAATCTCCGCGCTCTCGGCGTGCTCTGCGGTGAATTTGTCCCGATGTATCGGGATTGCTTTTTGCTGTTTAATTTTTGTTGCCGGCTGTTTTACATCTGTCCCTGTGTGCCGGATGTTGTGCCGGTTTGTTTCATAGCGCCGCAGACCGGGCAGTTCTGCATCATCTCTTTCATCTTTGCCTTGACTGCTTCGGTATTGACTTCAATTGTGATTTCTTTGACCTTGTTGAGATTGCCGTCATATTTGATGAGCTGAGGGCCTGCGAGAATAATGACGCCGCCGTCGGGTGTCGCGACCATTGATTTGGCCATCATCATACAGCCGCCCATCATTTTATGCATAGGGCAGTCCATACCGGGGCATTTGCCGTCGTATCCTTTGCCCATCATTTTTCCCATACCCCTTTGCATCATCATATCGTTGCTGTCCCGCATACGCTGCTGCTGTGCAAGAACGGTATAAGCGGTGATTAACACCAGGCCAATGATGATTAGAATTGCCATTGTTCGTTTCATTTTGTTCTCCTTTTCAAAAATATGAAAAATCCAAATCCTCGTTAGTGAACCGATTCAGCTTTTATATGCCCTGGTGCGGCCCGTTTCATCAGGCCTTTTACCTAAAAACCAAGAGGAATTTACCCATCGGAGCAGCGGTAATAAATAATTTTAAAAAATATATGGATTTCTGTTGACAATTCAATGATAATCGTGTATTTATTAATGATACTCATATTACTTATAAGGAGTGAATGTTATGGAAAAGAACGAGATAAATGATGAAATAGTAAAGCCGAGAAGCACTTCGTTGATATTGTGCACGGCCCTGCAGTCTATCGGCTGGGTATTTCTGTTCTATACGGCAATGGCATTTGTTATGACGATAACGGGCGTGCATCCCGGGGCGGTCGAGGATAAGCAGCCGTTGGAGACCGTTATTAATTTAATAACCTACTGGTTTGTGATAGATTTTATTCTGCTGGGGGCGTCGGTTGTCATTTTCGGCCAGCTTGCGAGACTTATATTTCAAAAGGCTCAGCAGCAGCCGGGCGTGCTGCTGCGATGGGGCAGTAGGATATTAATCGTTGTGGCGTGCATTTCTGTTTTTTGGCTGGTTTGGCTTTACAGGATTTACGCGCCGATAATTCCAACGCATCTGTTCATTGTTGTGCCGTTGTTTTTTGGCGCGGCAATGACAAAAGCCGCTGTTCTTATGCTGCTGGCTCAAATACTCAAACGTGCACTGCCGATAATTGAAGAGTCTAAATCGCTGGTCTAAGAGGAGGCAAATAAAATGATTAATATTCGGCTCGATTATGTTCTTCTTGACCGGCGGATGAAACTCAAGGACCTGGCAGAAGCGACCGGTCTTGCGGTAAACAATCTTTCGATTTTGAAAACGAACAAGGCCCGTGCGATTCGCTTTTCCACATTGGAGAAACTGTGCGAAGTGCTGAATTGTTCGCCGGGGGATTTGCTGGAGTATATCCCCGACGAGCAGGCAAAACAGGAAAAATAGGCAACCCGGAGCAGTCTTTTATCTTTTCTTCTAATTGTCCCTTTGTTAAAATTGCCGCAAAAGGCGAACAATTATTTTTCAGGGATGAGTTATGCCGGAGATTGTCAGGATACAGGGTACGAAAATCGCAGCGACGCACCGGTACGAGGTGGTTCGGCCGGTCGCGGATAAGTCGCTTGCCGGTAAAAAATTCCATTTCATCGGGGCGGGCGGTATTGGTATGAGCGGTCTGGCGAAGGTGCTGCTGGCCAATGAGGCGGCGGTAAGCGGCTCGGACCAAATGGACAGCGAGGTAACGCACCGGCTACAAAAGCTGGGTGCGAATATAAAAATAGGTCACAGTGCCGAAAATCTTGACGGAAAGCCTGACGCGGTGGTGATATCGGCGGCAGTGAAAGAGGACAATCCCGAATTGCAAAAAGCGCGGGCGGCAGGCGTGAAGGTTTATAAATACGCCGAGATGTTAGGCGAGATTATGAACCGCTACGACGGTATCGCGATTGCGGGTACGCACGGCAAGAGCACGACCAGCGGATGGCTCGCGTTCGTGCTGGAACGAGCGGGATTAAAACCTAATTTTGTTGTCGGTGCGGATGTGATACAGCTTGGCGGAAATTCGGGGACCGGCACGGGGACGATTTTCGTGGCCGAGGCGTGCGAATATGACCGCAGCTTTTTGAATCTCCGGCCCAAGTTCGGTGCGGTGCTGAATATCGAGCCTGACCACCTCGATTATTATAAGGATATTGATGACATTACCGACGCGTTTGCGGATTTCGCACGAAATGTGCGGCAGGAAGGAACGCTGATTGTCAACGGGCAGGATGTGAATGTGAAAGAGCTGCTTTCACGGCTGGGAGAGGCGACAAGGTATCAGACATTCGGAGTCGAAGGCGAGTCGGCATCGAATGATAAATATGATTACTGCGCGAAAAACCTGATGCTCGAAGACGGGGTGTATAGTTTCGATTGTTTCGTGAGAGGTTATCCGCTGGGAAGAGCACAAATATCTCTGCCGGGGCTGCATAATGTAAGTAACGCAATGGCGGTTATCGCGCTTAGCTCGGCAGCGGGAGTGGATACGAGACTCGCTATGGAGCTGCTGGGGGACTTCGAGGGCGTCGACCGAAGGCTGATGCGAAAGGCACAGGTCAACGGCATTACCGTGCTGGACGATTACGCGCATCATCCGACGGAAATCAAAGCATCGCTGTCGGCAATTCGGCAGAGGTATAATCCGGCAAGGCTGTTTTGCGTGTTCCAGCCGCACCAGTACAGCAGGACGAGATTTTTGCTTGATGATTTCGCGGAAAGTTTTAAGCTGGCCGATGTAACTATAGTGCCGGAGATTTATTTTGTCAGGGACAGTGAGCTTAGCAAACAGGAGGTGAACGCGCAGAAGCTGGTCGAGCGGATTAGGGCGACGGGCAGCGAGGCGGTGTTCATTGACGGCTTTGCGGCTATATGCGATTATTTAGCGAAAAATGTCGGCGACGGCGACCTGGTAGTCACGATGGGAGCGGGCGACATTTGGAAGGTGGCAGATGAGTATATTCGACGGCTTGGAACAGATAGTTAAAGAAAAGTATCCACTGGGCAAAATTACGTGGTATGGGCTTGGCGGGCCGGCTGATTTCTTCATTCAGCCGCGAAACGTCGATGAGCTAAAGCTCGTGGTTCAGCGGTGCAGAGAGAACAGCATCGCGGTACGGGTGCTGGGGTTCGGTTCGAATCTGCTGGTCAGCGACAGCGGCATCAAAGGCGCGGTGATAAAGCTCGACGCCGAGCAGTTCGCACAGACCGAATTTAACGATACGACATTGACGGCGTGGGCCGGCGCGGAACTTGCCAAGCTGGTATTGACGTGCGTGCAGAAGGGCCTGACAGGTCTGGAACCGCTGACCGGAATACCCGGTTCGATAGGCGGGTCGGTGAAGATGAATGCCGGCGGGAACTTCGGCGATATCGGCGCGGTGGTCGAAAAGGTGACGCTGATGGACAACGACGGGACGGTGTTCGAAAAATCCAAGCCGGAACTGATTTTCGATTATCGCAGGTCGAATATCATCGCGCCGTTCATACTCAACGCGCAAATCGAGCTTGGCCGGGGCGACACGGAGCAAATTATGCGGACGGTCAAGGAGATTTGGATTTATAAGAAAAATAATCAGCCGTTAAATACACGCAACTCCGGCTGCATTTTTAAGAATCCGCGGGGACTCAGCGCCGGAGCGATGATTGACCGGGCCGGTCTCAAGGGTCTGCAAATCGGAGGAGCTAAGGTAAGCGAAAAGCACGCCAATTTTATCGTCGCGGAAAAAGGATGCAAAAGCAAAGACGTATCTCGGCTGATTGAGGCCGTTAAGCAAAGGGTAAAAGAGCAGTTCGATATCGACCTGGAGTTGGAAATAGAAATCTGGGAATAATTAGCCATAGATTTACACAGATTAAAAAAATAATTCTCAGACACGGATTAACACAGATTCACACTGTTTAAACAAAGACGAAAAAACAAATGAGTAAAGTGAAGGTGGCGGTTCTTGCGGGTGGAATTAGCAGCGAGCGGGAGATAAGCATACTCGGCGGACAATGCGTTGCAAATGCTCTGCGCGACGACGGGTACGAAGTGGTGGTATCCGATATTTCGCCTGATGATTTGAAAATCCTCGACGATAAAAGTATCGACGTGTTTTTTATCTGTCTGCACGGCAAATTCGGCGAAGACGGCAAACTGCAAAGAATTCTCGAAGACAGAGGATTGTGTTATACCCATTCCGATTCGTTCGCAAGCGCATCGGCTATGGATAAAATTACAGCTAAAGAATGTTTCACAAAAGCAGGAGTCCAGTGCCCCGCTTCTGTCAGGTTTAATGACTCGCTTAAAGCGGAACAGCTTTGCAAACAAGTGCCGAGCGCAACAGGCAAATATGTCGCCAAGCCGGTCAGCGACGGCAGTAGTTTTGGGGTTGAAATTGTAACCGGCGCACAGGAAGCGATCGAGCGGTGCAGGGCCAATAAAAACATCTCCGCTGATTATATGATTGAGGAGTTTATACCGGGCAGGGAATTGACGGTCGGTGTGTTCGACGGGCATGCGCTTCCGGTAATGGAGATTCGGCCGAAGGTCGGATTTTATGATTATCACGCCAAGTACGTCGCGGATAATACTCAATATTTATTCGATACGCTGGACGATGAAAAATTAATCAGGCAAATAAGTGATGACGCGGTGAAATGTTTCGAATGTTTGAGCTGCCGGGGCGTGGCGAGAGTGGATTTTATACTCGCTGAAAATGGAACCACTTACGCGCTGGAGATTAACACGGTGCCGGGTATGACGGAACATTCATGCATACCCAAGGCGGCGGCGAAAATCGGGATATCGATGCCGGAACTTTGCGGCGAAATTGTCGAACGGGCGCTGGCGGATTTTAAGAAAAACAGAAATACTCCTTTGAGGAAGATTGCTGAAAGTGGCAAAGCGAAAAAAGAAAACCAGGCAGAGCAAACGACCGTTTAGCCGGCTGGGGCGAAAAGACCTGAGAGTCAAAAAGGCGAAAGAGGCGCGGCGCGGGCTGGGCATACTGCTGAAGATAATGGCAATGATGGCTGTGCTTGCGGGTATTATGATTGGGTTTATGTACATGGACCAGTACCTCGATAATAAATTCAAAGACCAGCAGGCTCAGCTTCAGCTTGTAGATGCGCCGGACTGGGTCAATGGTGCGCTGAAGGAAAAGATTTATGCCGCTGCGGGTGCCGGCGGCGAAGATTTTGTGATTGACGCGAACGTCGCGGAAACGGTACAGCAGAATATCGAGCAGCGGGTACCGTGGATTTCCGAAGTGAATGTACAGGCGACGAACGACAGCTTATTAATCGGCGGAAATTGGCGAAGGCCCGTCGCGATGTTCGAGGCCGGGCGATATTATTACATCGACAGCAATATGGTCGTGCTGGATTATGTCCCGATTGAATCGCTGTCGATTGTTAAGATTATCGGGCTGCTCAGTGAGCGCGTGCCGCAGCCGGGCAATGTGTGGAACAAGGCGGACCTCGCGGCGGCTGTGGAAATTTTAAAGCGTCTCGAAATAATGGATGAAAGCGTCCCTACGGATAAACCGTTGCTCAATGAAATCGCGAGTATTGACGTTTCAAATTATGGAGGCAGGAAAAGCAGGAGTCAGCCGCATATAGAATTGTACGCCAAGGACGGGACGAAAATTATATGGGGCGCGGAAGTCGGTAAATGGTCGGAGTATCTCGAAGCGACGGATATGGAGAAGCTGTCCAGGCTGTACAATTATTATACCCAGAACGGCAC
>JBBABK010000039.1:6919-12239 GCA_041657685.1 Phycisphaerae bacterium
CCGCAGCCGGGGGACGAATATTAATTCGTAGCTCGTTTCTCGTCGCTTGTTGCTCGAAAAACGTCGTTCAACGCGGTGGATAGTTCCATGTATTCGTAAGGAATGGAGAGGTCTTCGCAGAGGCGTTTTAGTTTGGCGAGTGTTGATTCTGTCAGTTGACTCTGGAAATCATCATCGCCGGTGCAGCAGAATATTCGACACGACGCGAAACGAAAATCATACACAGTGCACTTTCCGTTTTCGTTATAGGGGCAGATTCCTTTTTTCATCGGCCTGATATTTTCTTTACCGATGTGATGAGCGAGGTAATCGAGTTCCGGCGGCGTGATGTACAGACGATGGCCGAAGGATTCGAAGTCGCAGCACCTGCCGCAGGCGGAGCATTTGCCTGCGAGTTCGGGGGAATTTTTCAGCGCGGCATCAATCTCATCATAGATTTGTCGAACGCGGTCAATCGCTTGCGTCTTCATTTTGATACCATTTGCTTTTGCGGATATTTTCGATTTGTTCGAAGCTGTAAAGCCGGCCGCGGTTAATTCCCGGACATTTTACGGCTGCCTGATTCCACGCGTTGCCGCTCGATAGATTTTCCGACCAGAACGGCCAGGTCCGGCACTGATTGGGCCTGACGGGATAGATTGCACATCGTTTTTTGCCGTCGATTAATTTCAGGAATATGCAGTCTTTCGTAGCCGAATGTTCGATGATGCTGGTACGCAGGCCGATGCGTTTTA
This sequence comes from Phycisphaerae bacterium, assembly GCA_041657685.1. Classification (GTDB taxonomy): domain Bacteria; phylum Planctomycetota; class Phycisphaerae; order Sedimentisphaerales; family Anaerobacaceae; genus JBBABK01. Next base: position 7,654 of record JBBABK010000039.1, read on the forward strand.
AGAATTTGCGGCGAAGCTCGCCTGGTGATATTTCCAGGTAATTTGCTATCAACTTAATTTCGGGTCTCGTTACCCATATAAAACCTTCGCCGGGGCCGGAGCAGCATTGTCCGCACTGTGCGCACTGGAAATGCAGGCCGGTGATATACCACGGTATTTTCGTCAGAGACTCCATAGGCAGATTATACCGATAATCATCCAAATAGCAAACCCCGCCTCGCAACTCGATATGTGATGCCGCCGATTAGTCAATGCAAGATTGCACGAATGGCGGTGACGGATTTTTCTTGACCCCTGCGCGGAGACGATATAATAGTACAAAAATCCAGTTAAACAGGAATTTTGTCAGGGAGAACCGCTTATGACAGAAGAACAAACCCCGCAACAGACTCAACCAGTGCAGCCGGAACAGCCGGTTGTGGCGCAGCCGGTCGAAACGAACAAGGACGCCAAAACGATGGCAATGCTGTGTCACCTGCTGGCGATTTTTACCGGTTTCCTCGGACCGCTGATTATCTGGCTGATAAAAAAGGACGAACAGCCGTTCACTAATGAACAGGGCAAAGAATCGCTGAATTTTCAAATCACAGTATTGATGGCTATGATTGCATCAGGCATTCTGGGAGTTCTGACGTGTGGATTCGGATTTATTATCTATCCGGCCGTTGTTATAGTTGACATTGTGTTCTGCGTCATCGCGACAATCAAAGTCAATAACGGTGAACATTACCGCTATCCGATTTCGTGGCGTCTGATTAAGTAATCGCCTGCCTCGGCGGCTTGCAAAAGAACGGCTGTCGGACTATGATAGCCGTCGATGGCATCGAAAAAGGACAAAAGCGCAGATAATAAAGGCCAGGTCGCGGTCAATAAAAAGGCTTATTACAACTTCGAGCTGACGGATAAAATCGAAGCGGGTGTTTCGCTCGTCGGCTCGGAGGTAAAATCACTGCGTGAGCATAACGCGGACCTCAACGGCTCATACGCGAAAATCATCGGCGAAGAGTGCTTTCTGCTGGGAGCGACCATAGCGATTTACGAGCAGGCGGGTGACAATAATCACGAGCCGACCAGGAAACGCAAACTGCTGCTGCACCGGCGCGAGATTCTGAAAATCAAAACCAAACTGGAACAGCGAGGCTATACGCTCGTGCCGCTGCGGATTTATTTCAACCATCGCGGACTGGCAAAAATCGAGCTTTCACTTGCCTGCGGCAAAAGGCAGTACGACAAGAGAAGAACGATAGCACAGAGGGAGCAGAAAAAAGATATCGACAGACAAATGAAAAAATACCGGAAGTAAAAAGGATACTGGATACTGAATTAAGCGCAAGGAGACTGGTAATGGCTGAAGAAAAAAAAGAGGAAAAGAAAATCATCATCGACGAAGACTGGAAGAAGGAAGCTGAAAAGGAAAAAGAGCAGCTCGCCGAGGAGCAAGAGCAGCCGGCTGAAAGAGGACCGCTGCCGAGGGGCGATTTTGCTGCGCTGATTAGTATGCTGACGACGCAGGCGTTTTTCTCGATGGGCGCGTTTAAAATCGAAGGCCAGGACGACCGTGAACCGGATATGGAACTTGCGCGGTATAACATCGATATGCTCGAAACGCTCGAAGAAAAAACCAAAGGCAATCTCACCGAGCAGGAAGAAAAGGTGCTCCAGGATACGCTGGGACAATTGCGTATGGTGTTCGTGAAAATGTCAGAGGCCGGCGAGAAAAAATAATGTCAGGTAATGGTTACGTTCACGGTTATTCGCAGCGCGAGGCAGTAAGATTAGCCGACCAGGCAAATACGCTGACCGAGCTTTTGCATCACGATACGATTTACCCGGCAGGTGCCGGCGTGCTGGAAGCGGGCTGCGGCATCGGAGCGCAAACGGTTATATTAGCAGGAAAAAATCCCGATGCGAGGATTACGTCGATTGATATTTCGCCGGTGTCACTCGAAAAGGCAAAGCGAGCCGTTGCGGACGCCGGGTTTCACAACGTCGAATTTATCGAGGCCGATATTTTCAATCTCGCGTTCGAAGAGGAGAGTTTCGACCACGTGTTTGTATGTTTTGTGCTGGAGCATTTGCCGAATCCGCAGGAGGCGTTGGTGAAACTCAAGCGCGTGCTGCGCAAAGGCGGTACGCTCACCGCTATCGAAGGCGACCACGGCTCAGCTTATTTTCACCCGGATAGCTGTGAAGCAAACATCGCGATACAGTGCCTGGTGGATTTGCAAAAACAGTCGGGCGGCGACGCACTGATTGGCAGAAGGCTGTATCCGCTGTTAGTAAGCTGCGGATTCAAGAATGTCACCGTGTCGCCGAGAGTTGTTTACGCAGACGCGAGCAGACCCGAAATGGTCGAGGGTTTTACGAAAAACACGTTCAGCGCAATGGTCGAAGGCGTGGGTGAAGCGGCACTGAAAGCGAAAATGGTCGATAAGGAAACCTGGGACAAAGGGATAAAAGATTTATACCGAACGGCCGAGGCGGACGGGACATTTAATTATACATTTTTCAAAGCTGTCGGGGTGAAACAGTGAGCAATATACTCGACGAAATAATCGCTGATAAGAAAACCGAAGTCGCACAGCGCAAAAAATTGACGAGCATCGAGCAGCTCAAAGAGCAAATTGCATCGATGCCGCGGTGCAGAAATTTTTATAAGGCGGTGACCAAGCCGAATATCCGCGGCATCAATGTAATTGCGGAAGTCAAAAAGGCGTCGCCGTCTGCCGGCTTGATACGCTCGGATTTCGACGCGGTGCAAATCGCAAAGACATATCAATCGTGCGGCGCCGACGCGATTAGCTGTCTTACCGACGAAAAATATTTTCAGGGCCGGCTCGAATACATTCAGCAAATTAAAGACGCGGTGGATTTGCCGGTGCTGCGGAAGGATTTTATCGTCGACCAATGGCAGGTTTACGAATCGCGAGCGGCAGGAGCGGACGCGATACTGCTGATAGCCGACGTGCTGAACAAGTCGGAGATTTCGGATTTGATGATACTGGCCGAGGAACTGAATCTTACCGTTCTGCTTGAAGTTCACGCGGCTGACAGGCTGCTGGAAGTACGTTCGTTTATCGGATTTCCTAAGGCGGGCTACAGCGTGCTGGGAATTAATAATCGCGACCTGACGACGATGAAGGTTGATATAAACACAACGGGCCGACTGGCTGAGTTGCTCGATAATACAAACGAGTTGGTGGCTGAGAGCGGAATCAAAACGCGGGCCGACGTCGAAAAATTAATCACGTTCGGCGTGCGCGCGTGCCTGATAGGACAGACGCTTTGCGAGAGTAAAAATATAGCTGCGAAATTCCGGCAACTTTTCGGTTGATACAATGAGCTATTATATTCTTCTTGTGGCAATCGGAGCAGCGATGGGCGGGTTCGGCGGACTGCTCGGCATCGGCGGGTCGGTGGTGATGATTCCAGCGCTTGTGCTGGCGTTCGGCGAAAATCAGCATCTCTACCAGGCCTCGGCGATGATATGCAATTTTTTCGTAGCGGCCTCGGCGACAATCGCACACAGAAGAGAACAGATACTCATCGGCTCAGTCATCAAATTTATGCTCCCCGCAGCGGCGGCAGGCTCAATCGCAGGAGTGATGCTCAGCAACGCGTCGCTCTTTTCAAAAGACAGGGGCTATCTGCTCGCGCGGATATTCGGCGTGTTTCTGATTTACGTGATTTATCACAACGCCATTCGACTGTATCAAACGTACAAGCCTCTGCCCGAACACAAACGCGGAGAGATGAAAACATCACCGGCGATTAGTATTTTAATCGGATTTGCAACGGGCATTGCCGGCGGTTTGCTCGGACTTGGCGGCGGGACCGTTTGCATCCCGATGCAGCAGATGCTTTTGAATATGCCGCTGAAAAAAGCGATTGCCAACTCAGCTGCGACGATAATCGTTATCGCACTGGTCGGGGCAATAATGAAAAACGCGACGCTTTATCTGCATAACATCGAACTGGCCGAGTCGCTCAAAATCGCTGCCGTCGTGATTCCGTCAGCTATCGTTTCCGGTTTTATCGGCGCAAGATTAATGCACGTCCTGCCTCGGCAGTACGTTCGGATGGTATTTATCGCCCTGCTTATCATAGCGAGCTATAAAATGCTAACAGCGTAATTATTGAGCTTACCTCAACTGAAAAACATCCTCGACTGTTGTGCCGAAGGTCTTTGCGATTTTGAAAGCGAGAGGCAGTGACGGCAAAAAAATCATTGGAACGGAACAGAAGGCAAAGAGCCGCTTTAAACTTGATATCCTGTTTATATGCCAACCTTCACCCGATTCCCCTGTCGTCCTGATAAATCGCGAAAAAGTTCAAAAAATCCAAAAAAAATCCGTCATAAAAGAGTCAGCAACGAGCTTAAAGAAGCCAAACAACGCAGGCAAACAGCTGTGAATAACGGACTTAAAGGCGCTCAGTCAAAATGGCAAGGCCATAGCAAGGCCAATGGCGAGGCCATAGCTAAGGAAACCGAAGTAAAGGAAAGGAAAGTAAAGGTAAATAAAGGTAATTTAACCGAAGGTAACGAACGCAAGGCAAACAATGAAAAGCAAAACGTAATTGATATG
>JBBABK010000040.1:0-11864 GCA_041657685.1 Phycisphaerae bacterium
TATTTTTTGCAAGCGAGTCACTGCCGCCGGGCGAGGGAGGTCCCCCGTGACTCGATTCGAGATTCAACATCACGTCGCCCGGACGAAGAAGCGCCTTGAACACTATTTGATTGGCGGTACTCCCAGAGTGCGGCTGAACGTTCGCATACTGTGCCGCGAACGCCTGCATTGCCCTGTCTGCAGCCAGTGCTTCTAACTTATCGACGACATCGCATCCGCCGTGCCATCTCGCGCCGATCCTCCCCTCGGCTGTCTTATTCTGCAGTACGGAACCGAGAACCGCCAGTATCGGCTTGCTGCACATATTCTGCGCCGCGGTCAGTTGAAGCGTGTTAGCAAGACGCTGGTATTCCCCCTGCAATAACAGGTATATTTCTTCGTCGGCAAGTTTGAGATTTCCAATCGTCCCGGCGTGGTAGCCTTCACAGCCGCCAAGCCTGTCATACTCCCGCTCAATCAGCTCATAAACCTTCTTTTGATTTCGGTTATGCGCCTGTTTTCGGTATCTATCCAGCAGCATCTGCTTTCTAATCCTTTAGAATAACGTTCCGAACCACCTTGTTATATCGTTAAATGTGATAAAAATAAAGAGCGCACCAATCAAAATCCAGCCGAAACCCGCCGCCGCCGTGATGATTTTCGGATTTACAGGCGAGCCTTTGATTTTTTCAATAAGCAAAAACAGCGCCCAACCGCCGTCCAGAGGTAACATCGGCAAAAAGTTAAACACGGCAATAGCGACGCTCAAAAATCCTATCAGGTAAACATAATAAATCAGCGGCTCGGATGAAACGACCTGGTAACTAATCTGTATAATCCCGACCGGCCCGCGCAGTCCCTCGCCGCCTGCCTGGCCCGAAAGCAGCACCTTAAAACTCTCATAAGTCATTGCTATCATTCGAACCGTCTTATTAAAGCCCATCGATACTGCTTCGACGGGACTGGCCGCTTTATGTGTTATTATCATCGGGGCGAACGGAATAAATTTCGCCAGCGAAGGTTCGAGCATAACCGGCTTTTTCTCGTCGGCTGAGTTCGCCGATGCAGAACCTTTTTCGCCGTTTGTTGAGATGTATTCGAAAGTTATTTTCTCATTGGCATTTTGAGAAACGTGTTTCGCGATTTCCAGAAAATCAGACACGTTCGTCTCGTCTACAGAGGTTATCGTCGCACCTGTCGGAATATCCAGCCCGTTAATATCCTCAATTCTGACTGTTTTTGCCGCCACCGCGTGTTCCACATCCAGCACCGGAATAAAACCGATAACCACTCGTTCCTGCTGCCTGCTCGGCCGAACGGTAATTCCAACAGGTTCCAATACACCGGCCTGATTTTCGCGAAGCACCGTCATCGGTATGTTTTTACCTTCATTGTCCTGCGTTACCTGCCTCAATTCGTGATAAGTAGGATAATTAACGTCACCCGCCGATATTATTATGTCATTCGGCTCCAGTTCGAGTTCATATTTGACAGGTTTTTCTCCCACGCCTGCTTTTGCCAGCGCGGTTTGCAGTTTGAAAATTAACCGTTCAGCAAGACCCGCCGTCGGCTGCGATACGGAATAGACTTTCAAACGCGGTACAATCGAGCAGACGTTCGCCAGTCCGTTCACCGTTTCAGGCGGCCAGGTAAGAGGGATTTCTGCCTTGACCAGTTCCGTCCCTTGTTCACCAGGCCCTTTGCGTTCCGCGAGCATCGACACAGACCGCGAATACGACTTATTTATAATTTCCTCCATCTGCCAGAAATGCTCGATGTCCTGCCCGTTGACGGATATAATTCTGTCACCCGGGCGCAGCCCGGTATCTTTTGCGAGCTGGTTCGGGTCGGTCACATCCTGTATACTTAGCGAAAACGGCGTCTGAATTCCGAACCTCTTATCGGTTTCGCCGCCCAGCTTAGTCGCCGCCATATATACCTGCTCGACCGTTCCGTCACTGTGTTTGACCTTGAACGAAACCTGCTCCGCCCAGTCCGAAAGCACCGCTGCAAACAATATGTCCTGAAAATCCAGGTTCTTGCTCCTGCCGTCAATTTCAATGATTTCATCGCCTGCGACCAATCCCGCTTTGTCCGCGGCCGAGCCTTCCACAACTCCTCCCACTATCGCCGGCGGAAAATCGATCCCGACCATAAACGCAATCATAAAAAATATCATTGCGCTTAAGACATTGAACAACACACCGCTTGCTATCACCGCAAACCTTGCCCCGACCGATTTGTTCGCGAAACTCCTCGGGTCGTTCGATTTCTCAGTCTGGACAATGTCATCCTGCCCCAACATCTTGACAAACCCGCCGAACGGAATCAGGCTGATGCGGTACTCCGTGTCACCAGGTTTGGCTTTTCTTCCTAAGGTAAATTGCAGTCCGCCCTCGCCCGGCTCGCCGTTTTCTTTGTCGGCCCCGGGCAGGATTCTGACTCTGTACCCTTTTTCGGTTCGCATTACCCCGATAACTATAGGCCCCATCCCGATTGAAAAGGCCTCCACTTTTATCCTGGAAAGTTTCGCGGCCGTGAAGTGCCCCAGCTCGTGAACGAAAATCATCGCGCCGAACCCAATCACTATTATCAGGATATTGCGAAACACGGCGAAGTTGCCCGCAATCAGATAAATCGCAAGGCCGAGAATCACCAGCCACATAAATATCCGCCGGTAGCTCTTTAAACGTTTTGATTCAGACATTGATTAACCTCATTTCTGGCCCATTCGTCCGCGGCCAGCAGTTCTTCAAGCGATACGTCGGTTTTAACATTATGCTTATCAAGACAGTTTTCAATTATTTCTGTTATCGCGCCGAACCGGATTTTCTTTTCGAGAAATAATTTCACCGCCGCTTCGTTGGCGGCGTTGAACACCGCTCCTGCCGTTCCGCCGGTACTCGCGACCTGGTATCCCAGCCGAAGCAGACGAAATTTTTCCATATCGGGTTTTTCAAAACTCAGCGTGCGCAGCTCTTCCAGCTTGAGCCGTTCGGTAATTCCCTCGACCCGCTTTGGATAAGTAATCGCGTATTGTATCGGCAGACACATATCAGGCGTACCGAGCTGCGCGATGACGGAGCCGTCGATGTACTCGACCATCGAATGAATAATCGATTCAGGATGGATAAGTACATCGATTTTATCAGCGGTTAATCCGAACAGCCAGCGCGCCTCGATAATCTCCAGCGCCTTGTTCATCATAGTCGCCGAATCAATCGTAATTTTCGCGCCCATATTCCACACCGGATGAGCAAGCGATTCCTCGACTGTCGCATTGTACATTTCTTCGGCAGGGCGGTTACGAAACGGCCCGCCCGACGCGGTCAGTATTATCCTTCTTACCTCATCGACCGACCCTGCCTGCAAAGATTGAAAAATCGCGCAGTGCTCACTGTCAATCGGGAGGATTTCGCTGTTATTTTCCCGCGCCAGTTCGGTCAGCAGCTTGCCCGCCACGACCAGCGGTTCTTTATTCGCAATCGCCAGCCGTTTGCCCTTTTTAGCCGCCGCCAGCAGCGCACCAAGCCCCGCCGCCCCGACAATAGAATTTACGATAATATCCGCTTCACTCGCCTCGGCTATCTGCGTTAACCCGTCCGGCCCGCATAATATTTCGCCTTTAAAGCCGCCGAGCATCTTCCGCAATTTTTCGTACGAATCACAGTCGGATATGCAGACGTACTTAGGCTTATATTTTCCTGCCTGCTCGGCTAATAATTCGCAGCTTCGATGCGCGCTCAGCGCGACGACTTTATAAGGCTCCCCCAGAGCGTCGATAACGCGAAGGGCATTTTTGCCTATCGAGCCGGTCGAGCCGAGTATCGCGATATTTTTGCTGCCCGAAATGGTCGTCGTTCCTCTTTGCAGAATAAGTTCACAAATTTCACAAGTCTAAATGATAGTATAACTTAGCGATATCGTCAAGCAGGCAAAAAGTCGGCTGCCGGGTTTTCAGCTGCCTGTTTTTTCTGCGGCCGGCTGATATTTTTTTGAGAAGAATTTTCTATCGGTTACACGAATTACACCGACGGCGAGAATTGCCCCGATTAAATCCGCCACCAAATCCAAAGACGTATTGAGATATCCTCCCACTCCGGATTCCGGCACAATCACGCTGGTAATAAATTCCACGATTTCGTTAAGCGCTCCGATTCCAAGACCTGCTGCCGTGATGACGATTGTCAGTGCGGTGAATCGTTCTATGCCAGGACGCAGCAGCGGCTTCAGCACATAAAACATCAATGCTGTTGCGGCTCCGAAGCCGAAGATATGCACGAGCTGGTCGTAACGGAATATGGGAAGTTTGTCGGACAGCGGTATTAGTATGATATCGTAGAGACGCTCACCGTTAAGATATAAAGCGCCGCCGGACAAATGCAGCAATGCCCAGACCGTCAACGCCCACAATAAGCCGTTCGGATAATAGACTTTGGAATTAGTCAAAACTAAAACTATAAGAAAAAAGGTTATGACCCCGACGTACAACACAAATTCGTAATTGGCATTGGCCAGGAAATGCACCGAAAATAAGACCAGTGCGATAAGATTGATAATCAAAATTGGTAGCTGGCCTTTTCTTGCGTACATTATCACTGCCTGAATTTAATCTTTAATGCCGAGGTCGTTTTTCGTGAGTATGCTCTCGAATTTATATCCTGCGCCGGTAATATTTTCTCCCGCTCCCTGTTTGCGGTCGATGACGCAGACTATTTTACTGATTTTCGCTCCTGCTTCTGTGATGACTTTCGCCGCCTCCAGTACCTGCCCGCCGGTAGTGGCGATATCCTCGACCAGCAGCACGACGTCTCCTTTTTTCAGCACGCCTTCGAGCATTTTGCCCGTGCCGTACCCTTTTTTGCTGTTGCGAACAATAATCCAGTTCTTGCCCGTCTCCATCGCCGTCGCCGCCGCCAGCGCAACGCCGCCCAGTTCCGCACCTGCTATCAGCGTAACATCATCCGTAACGTATTTCGCAAATTCCGCCCCGAGCGACTTCAATATATCCGGGCACGTCTCGAAGAGATATTTATCAAGGTAATATTTGCTTTTCTTTCCGCTGCGAAGCGTAAAATCACCTTCAAGATACGCTGTTTCTTTAATCCGCTTTATCAGTTCCTGTCTTGTCACGTTGCGAAACTCCTTAGACGTTAAGTTCGGATTTTTTATTGATAGCCGAGTGATATTTTTTGCGAATCGGCATCACCACCGAAGCAAGAAACTCGTCCACCTGCCTCGGTGCTCTGCCGATATAATTTTCCGGCCGAAGCAGCCGTTCGAAATTCACCTTTGTAAATTCCATATCCGCCTTGAGCCTGCTGATTAAATCGTTGGCCCTGCCGAAATTTTTCACCTGTCCCGCCGCGGCCTGCGAATGCAGCCGGATTTTTTCGTGCAGTTCCTGCCGGTTCCCGCCCGCCTTGACAGCCGCCATCAAAATATTTTCCGTCGCCATAAACGGCAGCTCCGCTTCGACGTGTGCAGCGATGACCTTCGGATATACTACCAGCCCGTCGAGCACGTTTATCATAATTTCGAGAATCCCGTCGGTCGCCAAAAACGCCTCCGGTATAACTACCCGCCGGTTAGCGGAATCATCGAGCGTGCGCTCGAACCACTGCTCCGCCGCGGTCATCAGCGGACTCGATGCAAGGCTGATTACCAGTCTGCTGAGCGAAGTCGCCCGTTCGCACCGCATCGGATTTCGCTTATACGCCATAGCCGATGAGCCAATCTGTGATTTCTCGAAAGGCTCTTCGATTTCCTTGAGATTGGCAAGCAGCCTGATATCGTTGCAGAATTTATGCGCCGACTGCGCAACCGACGCCAGGCAGTTGATTACCAGCGTATCGATTTTCCGCTGATACGTCTGCCCAGTCACCGCGCAGATGTTTTTAAATCCGAACGCCGTCGCTACTTCTTTGTCGAGCTGCTTTACCTTGGTATTATTGCCGTCGAAAAGTTCCAAAAACGATGCCTGCGTACCCGTCGTGCCTTTAACTCCCCGAAACGGCAGCTCCTCGATGCGGTGCTCAAGCTCCTGCAAATCCATCACGAACTCATAACACCACAGCGTCGCGCGCTTGCCCACCGTCGTAAGTTGTGCCGGCTGAAAATGCGTAAACCCGAGCGTCGGCATCGAGCGGTATTGCTGCGCGAATTTACCCAATAGGTTTATGACTGCCGCGACCTTGCCCGTGATAATCTGCATCGCCTCGCGCATTATTATCAAATCGGCATTGTCACCAACATAGCAGCTCGTCGCGCCGAGATGAATTATCGGGGCCGCCTTCGGCGCCGCATCGCCGAACGTATGCACGTGAGCCATCACGTCGTGACGGAATTTTTTTTCATACCGGGCCGCTTTGGCGAAATCAATATCATCGATTCGCCTTTCCATCTGTTTTATCTGTCCCCGGCTGATATCAAGTCCGAGCTTCTTTTCCGCCTTGGCCAGCGCGAGCCACAGCCTCCGCCACGTGCTGAATTTCTTCTGCGCCCCGAAAAGCTCCGCCATCTGCTCCGACGCGTTGCGTTCCACAAGCGGGCTGACGTAAACATCCTTTTTATTCGCCATTTATTTTTTCTCTGGTGCTACCTGTTTATTTTCCGCTGCCTTCTTTCGAGCAGCTCCTCGATTTGCTCGATATCTTCCCGCGGCAAATCAATTTCCGATGCCGGTGCCGTTTCTTTCGTCTGGCTTGGTTTTCTCGCACCGACTATCGCCGATGTCACTTCCTCTCGCCGCAGAACCCACGCAATCGCAAGCTGCGCTAAGGTAATTCCGTTCCGCTGGGCTATCGGCCTCAATTCGTCAACCAGTTCGAGCGTCGCTTTGAACTTTTCACCTTTAAATTCCGGGTCTCTCCTGCGGTGGTCATCCTCGGCAAGCTCATTAATCTTCTGCTCGCTGAATTTTCCCGTCAGCAATCCCTTGTGCATCGGACTGTAAACCACCACGCCGATATTGTTCTCCGCGCAGTAAGGCAGTAATTCATCTTCTGTTTCCCTCCGCAGCATACTGTAAGGCGGCTGAAGCGACACTACATCAGCAACCTTTCGCGCCCGCTTAATCTGCCCGACGGTGAAATTCGATACGCCGATGTACCGGATTTTTCCCTGCTCCTGCAGTTTGGCCATCGCCCCGATTCCCTCTTCAATCTGCTCATCGGGTTCGCCCCAGTGCATATGATACAAATCAATCACGTCAACGCCCAGCCGCTTCAGGCTCTGGTGACATTCGTTTATAATACTTTTCTCGCGCAGCCACGTTATCTTGTCCCTCGTCTTGTCCCATATAATCCCGCACTTGGTTGCGATGATTGGTTTGTGTGATATATCCTTTAGAACCTTGCCGACAATCTCCTCGCTGTGGCCGTGACCGTAAGCCGGCGCGGTATCTATCCAGTTAATCCCCATATCCAGACCCGCGCGGATAGCCGCGATTGAATCGTTATCATCCTGCGGCCCCCAGCCGAATTCCCACGGCCCGCCTATTGCCCACGCGCCGAAACCGACCGTAGTCAGCTCAAGCTCGCTATTGCCTAATTTTCTTGTCCTCATTGCAATTACCCCAAAAGTCCTGCATCAGGCTATTAGGATAAGGTTTTTGCCCCGCATATCAATAATATTGTGTTCCTGCTTTACCAGCCGCCGGGCTGCAATACGTCACTGACCTTCTCGTGCCACCAGTTCGGGTCGCGCAGATACTGCTTGAGCATCATCGCCGCGACTACTCCGTCGCCGCACGCCGTCGCAAGCTGCATTGCCGCTCCGATTCGACAGTCACCTGCCGCGAATACACCCGGCACACTCGTGCGAAGATACCCGCAGTCACATTTAATAAAACCGGAATCCGTCAACTCGACAAAACCCTTGAGGAAACCGGTATTCGGTACCATCCCGATAAAAATAAAAACGCCGTCGCACGGATAAACCTCCGTTCCACCTGTTTTAACGTCCCGCAGTTTAACCGCCTCAACCCTGTCCTGCCCCTCGATTGCATCCGCAATTGTATTATATTTTATAATCAAATTGGAATCCGGCTCTTTCGATTTCGCCAGCAGTTCCTCGGCCAGAACTTTCGTAGCGCGAAATTCATCCCGCCTGTGAATAATTGTCACCTTCTCGGCGAACTTGCACAAATGCAGCGTCTCTTCGATTGCCGTATTTCCGCCGCCGACCGCGACGACCTTTTTGCCTTTGAAAAACGGAGCGTCGCACGTGCCACAATAGCTCACGCCCGCACCGGCATTTCTGAATTTATCTTCACCCGGCACGCCGAGTTTGCGATAATCACTGCCCGGCGAAAGTATTACTACTTTGCCGACATATTTATCTTTATCGCAGCTCACCTCGATATTGCCGTTTTCAAGTTTGGCAAGCCCCGATACCTCACAGCCCGATTTTATCTCAGCCCCGAAGGTCTCCACCTGTTTTTGCATCGTCATAATCAGTCCGGGTCCGTCCGTTTCTTCGATGCCGGGATAATTTTCAATCCGGTCGGTATTTGCGATTTGCCCGCCCGGCATAAATTTTTCCAACACCGCGGTTCTAAGCCTGTCCCTCGATGTATAAAGCGCCGCCGCCAGTCCCGCGGGCCCCGCCCCGATTATTATGCAGTCATATACATTGTTCGAATTTGCCATATTCACACCATTTAAAAAATTCAAAGCTTTCCCTGTTGCATTGTAGCGATTCTCTGCAAAATAAAATCTGCCCGCTCCGGAAACAGCCGAACCAGTTCCTCCGTCTCAACCGGCTCAAGCGTTAAAACAATGTTTTGCCTGAGAATTTTTTTTGTAACTCGCATATTATCGTCGAGATGCGTTTCTTCTTCGTCGTTAGAGCCGAGATATTTCATTTTAACTATGTAACCGACCGGCTCATCTTTCTGCACCGTAACAACAGTCGGGACGACCTTGCCATTTTCAAAAACAACATCGACAATCAATTTTTCCACCCCGCTGTTAATCATTTCAATATATACAGCTTCCCCAACAGCGCCCGGCACCGCGGCATCACTTAATCTTGTCTTGAACTGCACAGATTCATTTTTAAGTCTGTTTACTGTTAATGCTCCCCCCTCGCCGGCAGTTAATGTGGTGTGCGTTCTGACAATTTCTGTCGGGCCTTGAATAGGCAAATTTCCTTTTCGAATTATCGCAGTTCTCCTCCGTTCGGTTTGACTTTCCCATAGATATTCACTTAGATTGCTATGACTTTTGAACATCGAAGCGGATTCCCACAGGTAAGGACTTGTAAGATATGCAAAACTTGCTGCGTAAGTTTCATTACTGTCACCGTTTACCTGTTTAAGAACAGCTTCAACCGCGTATCCGACATTACGCCGGTTTGAATCTTTTATCAGGTAACAATCAGGCTCACTATGTTCACTTAACATTTCATTCAAACCGGTCGCTTTAATTCTGTTAACCGCCGTGATGCCTTTTTCGAGTAAATCATTTTTTTCGACGACAATACTTGACGCAATTTTATTAAGCGCATCTTTTGCAAGCTGCTCCTCCCAGCCGACATACAAAATCTCCAAATCGAGCCACCTTCCGTTTTCCAGCGGCATCGTCGCCGCGAGTATTCCCGCTTCATTTTCGCCGTCCCTGATATTCGCCCACTCTAACTGCCCGTCGATGATCTGGATATTTCCGTATTCGATTTCGTTCACATCAACGCCCAAACCCGCCAGCCATTGATGCCCCGACTCTCTGAATGACGCCAGTCTATATATGCAGTTGGCGTCGATAAGAGCGGATTTAGAACCGGGCTGATAAATGCTGTTCAGCACCAATGAGTCTTCATTATTTCCCCAAACCTGCTCGAATCCCCAGCCGTGCCCCTCAGGCATCCGAACGGAAACACCCGTCTCGGGAATCTCGACCGGCTTACTGAGCACAATGGATTTTCTCGAAGATATTATCCAAAATGCCAGCAGCAGCGATAAAACGAACAGTCCAAGAAGGAAGATTTTATCGGCCCCGTATTTCTTTATTACTTCTTTATAGCTCATAGACAACGGATATTAAATCTTTTGCGCTGCTTTTGCAACCTTCGAAGTAAAGCATTTAGAACTCGAATTCAGAAAAAAATATAAATCATTTGTTTTGCCCTTTGCCGAATCATTATTAGGGTTTAGTTGGGCACGGGGGTCCGGTTTGCAATGGGATAACGCCCCATTCGAAGCGGAACGCCGGGCCTGCCTTTACCGCGTAACGTAAAGGCAGACCGGGCAAATCTTAGAAGGGAACCAGTATGAATGACTTGACTATACCACGAGGGGCCGAGCCGAGGAAACTTTTACAATCAGTTATCGAAGAGCAGATAACAGCAATAATGTCATACCTGTCAAAAGGCAAATGGCATGTCGCCAAACTCCTTCTCAAAGAAATGGGCGCACATCGCCTCAGCGTACAGGTAGTGCAGGACGCTAAGCCGTATCCCGTAAACATTCGGATTGGCCAACCGGTCGGAGTATCCATCAAGTACCGTTACGGCAAAGTCGTGTTCGATACGCTCGTCGAAGATTTCGAACAGCAGGGCCGCGAACCTGCGCGAATAGTGCTGACCATTCCCGACCGCGTCGAAATCATCGAACGCAGGAGCTATTTCCGCGTTAATGTTCCCGCTTCTTTGAAGGTTAATGTTACCCTGTGGCACCGCAGTCATCTGGGCGACGAAAGAAAACCGCCTGAAAATTACTGGCAGGGCAAGCTCGTCGATATCAGCGCCGGCGGCCTGCAGGCCGTGGTCGATAACTCCCTCAATCCCGACTTCACCAAAGGCCAGTTCATTACGCTGCGTTTCACTCCGCTGCCGTACGAGCAGCCGATTATGTTCAGCGCGCAAATCAGAAACACTCTGTCGACCGCCAACTCTGACGGCGTCTGTCTCGGTATGCAAATCGTCGGCCTCGAAGCAAGCCCCGAAGGCCGCCAGACCCTGAGACGCCTGTGCAACGTTGTTGAGCAGTACTACCAGGCCAATCAGTCCAGCGCAAAACAGCAGGACCTCAAAGCAGTTAATTAATTCGCAGGCTGCGGCTGAAATTTATCCGGCGTTACTGAATATCCGGGGCGGTATATTCGTCTTGTTCGGTTTCCTGCTCCTCTTCCTGCGATTCTTTTTTACCTGTTTTTATTCGCGTATGTACCCAGCGTACAAGTCCGCTCAAACCGAACGCACAAAAGCATACAAGCAACGCCGGCTGCCTGACCCATATAACAAGCCCAACCGCTAACAGGCTTGTCAATAAATACGCAAACGGCTTTTTCCCCTTGAAGTATTGATTCAAAACGTGCACATAGCGAATCCTGCTGACCATAAGTATCGCGGCGCCGAACACAACGAACGGCAGCGTAAAAATAATCACACCCTGTATAGCCGAATATATGCTGCTGCCCTTTTCCAGCATCTCAGGAATCGTCTCTTCGTGAAAAATAACGATGCTCGCCAGCATCCCCGCCGCGGCAGGACTCGGCAGCCCTATAAAGCTCATATGCGCAGATTCGTCTTCCTCGTTTTCCACGTTGAACCGCGCCAGCCGAATCGCCGTGCAGCTCACATAAGCCGCTGCCGCCAGCCAGAAAAATCTCTGCAGGTATGTTTCAAGTACCGGATTAATATTCGCGCCGAGCAGGTTATATTCGAGAATCTTGAGCGCTAAAAATGCCGGCGCCGCCCCGAAGCTCAGCATATCGCACAGGCTGTCAAGCTGCCCGCCGAAGCTCGATGTATTCTTGCTCATCCTCGCAATCCGCCCGTCGAGCATATCGGCTATCATCGCAAGTAAAATCATATACCCGGCCGCCGAGAATGCCGTAAATTGTCCTCCGAGAACATCTCTGCCGCCAAGTCCCGCCAGAACAATT
>JBBABK010000041.1:0-11784 GCA_041657685.1 Phycisphaerae bacterium
AAGAGCGCTGCTGGATACGGTCTTCGAAGGCGGTGTGTCGGAGGTTCAAATCGCGGCGTTCCTCGCGATGATGCGGATGAAACGCGCAGCCGCAGAAGAAATCGGCGGCCTTGCAAGCTCGCTTCGCGACCACGCCGTGCCGGTCGTAACAGGCATTGAAAATATGGTAGATACCTGCGGCACGGGCGGCGCGATGATTAAGACTTTTAATATCTCGACAGCCGCGGGACTTGTCGCTGCCGGGGCCGGTGCGTACGTCGCCAAACACGGCAACCGCGCAATCACCAGCAAATGCGGCTCGGCTGACGTGCTGGCCGAGCTTGGAGTTAAAATCGACCCCGGCCCCGAAATAGTCGCACTGTGCATCAAGCAGGCTCACATCGGTTTTATGTTCGCGCCGATGTTTCACCCGGCTATGAAGTTCGTTCAGCCGATACGCAAGAGCCTCGATTTCAGAACGGCTTTCAATATCCTCGGCCCGCTGGCAAATCCTGCGAAAGTTACCGCGCAGGTGATGGGCGTAGCAGACGTGGAACTGATGGATAGAATCGTGCAGACGCTCAAGTTGCTCGGCGTTAAAAAAGCGATGGTAGTGCACGGCCAGGGAATGGACGAAATCAGCACGCTGGGCAAAACGAAGATTTATAAACTGGCCGACGGGAAATTTACATACAGCGAGCTTGACCCGGCTTCATTGGGAATTGCCTGCACCGATATCGACCAGCTTCGCTCCGGCGACGCGGCCGCCAACGCCGCTGTTGTGAAAAACATTCTCGACGGAAAAGACAAAGGCCCCAGGCGGGATATTGTTGTACTCAACGCCGCCGCCGCGATTATAGTGGCTGATATAGCCGAGGATTTCGAGACGGGTATGGCCCTGGCCGAGGAATCGATTGATAACGGCAAGGCACAGGCCTGCCTGAAAAAGCTGATTGAAATTTCGAACAGTTAATTTTTGAAATAAAAGTGCTGATACCAAAAGTAAAAATTTGCGGAATTACGAATCTAAAGGACGCCGAGGCCGCGATTGACGACGGCGCCGACCTGCTGGGTTTTAATTTCCATCCTAAAAGCCCGCGGTACATCGAGCCGGAAAAAGCGCAGAAAATAATTTCCGCACTGCCGGCGTTTATCGATATCGTGGGCCTGTTCGTCAATGCCGACTTCGATACGATTCATCGGGCTATGGATAGATGCTCGCTGAACTGGCTACAGCTGCACGGCGATGAAGAACCTGCTTTTTGCGATTCTCTCAAATCGCTGCACCTGAGCACGATAAAGGCGATTCGTGTCAAAGATTACAGGGACATTAAACAAGTCGAGCGGTATTTCACCGACGCTATCCTGCTCGACGCGTTCGACCCGGATAAATACGGCGGCACGGGACTTCGCTTCGACTGGAATATCATCGGCAATATCAATAAACGCATATTCCTGGCCGGCGGCATCAATCCCGGCAACGTCGTCGAGGCAATTAAGCTCGGCGTTTATGGAATCGATATATGCAGCGGCATCGAAAAAAGCCCGGGAATAAAAGACCATAAAAAAATGAAACAGCTTTTTGAAAATATAAGACATCTAAGAGCATAAATTAAATAAGGCAGGAAAATGAAACAAGACGGAAGATTCGGACAGTTCGGCGGCTTTTACGTGCCGGAGGTTTTAATACCCGCGCTCGAAGAGCTTGAAGAAGCGTTTTACAAATACTCTCAGGACAAACAGTTCGTTGCCGAGCTGGACAATTTATATAAATATTACGCCGGCCGGCCTTCGCCGCTGTATTTCGCAAAACGGTTCAGCGATTACGTCGGCTTCAAGGTCTATATCAAACGCGAAGACCTGCTGCACGGCGGAGCGCACAAAATCAATAACACGCTCGGCCAGGGACTGCTCGCCGTATATATGGGCAAAAAGAAAATCATCGCCGAGACCGGTGCGGGCCAGCACGGTCTTGCCACCGCGATGGTCGGCGCGCTGTTCGGATTGGAAACAAAAATCTTTATGGGCGTCACCGACATCGAACGCCAAAGCGTCAACGTGCATAAAATGAAACTCTGCGGGGCTGAGGTAATCAGCGTCGAAGGCGGGACCGGCACATTGAAAGACGCGATTAACGACGCGCTGCGCTACTGGACGGCCAATGTCACCGACACATACTATGTCTTCGGTTCCACGTGCGGGCCGCATCCGTATCCGACTATGGTAAAACATTTTCAAAGCGTGATAGGAAAAGAAGCGCGAGAACAGTGCCTCGAGCAGGCGGGTCGGCTGCCCGATATGGTCGTCGCCTGCGTCGGCGGCGGGAGCAACGCAATGGGAATTTTTTCAGGATTTATCGCTGATAAAGATGTGAAATTAATCGGCGTCGAGGCCGGTGGAAAAGGTGTCAGCACAGGCAAACACGCAGCTACACTGGTCGCGGGCAAGGTCGGAATACTTCACGGTGCAAAATCTTATCTGCTGCAGGATGAAAACGGCCAGGTAATCGAGACCGAATCGGTTAGTGCCGGATTGGATTATCCCGCCGTCGGGCCGGAGCATTGCCTGCTGAAAGATATCGGCCGGGCACAATACTTTGCCGCCGATGACAATGCAGTGCTCGACGCATTCGAAATCCTGTCCAAAAAAGAAGGCATACTGCCCGCGCTGGAAAGCTCGCACGCGCTTGCGTATTTGATTAGTCAAAAAGGAAAATTAAAACCCGATACGCTCGCGGTAGTTAATCTTTCCGGCCGTGGCGACAAAGACGTGGACATCGTAGAAAGAAACAGGCCGATTGTTTAAAGGATTTTCATTAATGATAAGCTACAGCGAATTGTTTTCACAACTGAACCGCTCGGCGTTGATTCCGTTTTTCGTAATCGGTGACCCGGACTATAAAACTTCCTTAGCGATAGTTAAAGCGGCAATTGATTCCGGCGCAGACGTGCTGGAACTCGGCATCCCGTTCAGCGACCCGATCGCCGACGGCCCGACCATTCAAAAGGCGGACATCCGCTCAATCAACAGCGGAATGAACGTGCACAAAGCCCTCGAATTCATTCGCGAAATAAAATCTCACAAAGACATACCCATCGGCCTGCTGATGTACTACAACCTGATATTTCAGTACGGCACGGACAAATTTTTCACCGATTTTCATAAAGCGGGCGTCAACAGCATATTAATCGCCGATTTGAGTATCGACGACGCTGATGAAGTTCTCGCGCCCGCCAAAGCGGCCGGCCTTGATACTGTTTTTATGGTGACGCCGAATACCAAAACCGAACGCATAAAACTTATCGCCTCGAAAACAACCGGCTTTATCTACACCGTTTCTTTGCTGGGTGTCACGGGAAGCAGGGACAGCTTGTCGGATACAGTCGGGGAATTGGTTAATAAACTGAAGAAATTAACAGACGTGCCTATATGCGTCGGGTTTGGAATCAGCAAACCCGAACACGCCGCCGCGGTCGCAAAGGCCGGCGCCGACGGAGTTATAATCGGTTCGAGAATCGTGCGGATAATCGAAGACAATCTCGCCAATAAGGAAAAAACAGCCGAACAGGTCGCCGATTTTATCAAACAGGTAAAACAAGTCCTCACTTAAGTAACTGCTTCGCCCGGCCACATAATCGTGTGTTGTTCTGGGGTATTGGTTAGTCTTTTTTATTTTCCTTCAAAACTTTTTTTCACTATTTTAGTTTTTTTGTTTATTTTTGGTAATTATTAAGTAAAATTATTCTTATAGCTTGAAATGATATATATCCTTGGCGAATACGCCCATATCGCAACATCTTAAAAGTAATCATTTTGCAGGAGAGAGAAATGACAATCGAAGAATCAAAGTGCAATAAGATTCTTACACATATCGACGTCTTAGACAAATTATTGGGCCTCGTAAAAGACCAGATAGAAATTCTTGGGGGTAAAATCATTCTAATCAGGGGTGAGCCCGGGTCCGGAAAAACCACGCTCGGACTCCAGATTTTGTCAGAAAACTTGAGGAGTATTCGCGAAGAATGCAATGAAGCGGCAAAAAAACAGGGTAAGGATACAGCGACTCAGGATAATAATAAGCAAAAAGTCGCATTTTTCTCATTGGAGACCGACCCTGGACAAGCCATAGAGTACACTAAAGATAAATATGGTTTTTTCAAAGACGGGGACGACAGTAAAGTAATTTTCAAAAGTGTCCAAGATATACAAAAAGCAATAAAAGGAAGAGGGGTTCTCAAGGGAATAATTCGTGAATTAGACAGGTCGCTAAGCTTACATAACATTTCTTCAATTGGCGGCATTGTCACTCTTATCAGAATGCCTTTAATTTTTTTATTTGAGTACGGACAAATTATTATTACCTACTTATGTAAAACGCTCAGAAAATTTTTTTGTAAAACCGAAATAACTGAAGATAATCGATGGTCTATAATTTTTGTGGATTCATTAAGTGTATTCATCCAGCTTTTACAAAAAAACTGGAGATATAAAGATATTCCTGAAAGACTTTTGTTGAATGAACTATGCGAAATTTTTCGCAAGAAGTACGATGATTCAATTATTATATTTAGCGGAGAATATCATTTCAAAGAGGCATCCAAGAACAGCATAGTATCAGAGAGTTTTTTCTGCGACATAGAAATCACGCTTTTTACCGAGCCCATTGTCGTCCCGCGTAATTATGAATCTCAGTATGAAAGCCCGCTGGGAAGTAATTCTCTTACAATATTAAAGCCAAAGACAAAGAACATACTGACACAATCGTTTTGCAGGGTGCAAAAATCGAGGAAATCGCCCAACCAGACTCGCCGGTGCGCTTACGATATAGTAGTTGGAACGGGTCTAAAATTTTACGAGACGTATCCTGGTGACGGCCACTTAACATTATTTTCTGAAAATAAATGCCAGGAGGATGCGTGGAAGATATTGTTCGAGCAGTCTCTTCCGCATCTTTACCCTTCATTGCGATATGACAGCTTCGATAGAGGTAGTCTGCAGAGAATCTCCGCCGCTCAGCGACGATTCAGGTATATACCTCAACGAACTGACGCATATATATCGAGCTTCGATAACTACTGGATTAACTGGTACTCTGAAATGTGTCTTAAGGCAAATATAGCAGATGTCCTCAAAAGAGAACTCGGTGTGAACGATGCTTATCTAAAAGCAGATAAAGCGCGACTCAAGCTGGTAAATAATATTCATTCGGCCTTAAGTAAAACAAGAAATCAACTCGAATTCGGCCGGGATATACATAAAGAAACAGAAAAATTTTTAGAAAAAATGTTAAGTATTTGCGACACTCAAGCAGAATTGCCTGCCTGTAAAGATCTCTTTGATGATTTCCTGTCCGGGCTTTTGAACAAATTTTCTCGTTCGGACGAGTCCGACAAGAAAGCGGATAAAACCAAAAATATCAACCGGCCTTGTCTGAGATGTTTATGGGATAGAAGCTTGTTGTGGAAGCTGTATGAGGAATATGGTAAAGAGGATGAAAACTTCCTGCAAAACTGCCGTGACTTTGCCGGAGAAAATTCCTCCGAACCGGATGACCAATTCTATAAGCTCGTGAAAGAAGTTATAAACACCTGCAAAAACAGCCAGAATGAGAAATGCAGGAATAAAATAGAAATAATTATTCCTTCTGTGGACAAATCCTCATTTGAGAAATTTATAAACGATAAGGAAGAAAAATGCGACTGCAAGTTGATTATAAAAGAATTTATAAGTGAATTCATAGAAAATTTCAAAAAGGAATATATCGAAAAAAACATAAAAAACCCTTCAGGCATACCTGATTTTACCCAATTAACTTCCGAAAATAAAGAATTGAGCAATGAGATTTTAGAATCTTTGAAAAGGAACGTTTTCAGGGATATTTTTTCAGATGCCCGCACTAATAATCCTGTAGATTTAATTAAGGATGGATTAGACTGCTTTTCAGATAAATTAAATGGTAATAGACGAGTGTGGGTAACGATATTGGGAAGATTATTTTTTGAAGTCCTGGAAAAAACACCTCGATATAGGCTCATTTCGCCGATTCGCGAAGATAAACTTCGGCTTTACGGCGAGAGAAGATCCGAGATTATAAAAGAAATGGAGAGCCATCATCCGGATACAAGGCGGCCTGTTCACCGGCAGTGGAATCTGTTTTCTTTGCGAGACCAGAATAGTTATAGCTCTGTACCTTACGACGCCAATATCAGCTTTTTGGTTTACCGCAAAGACCTTTTAGATAAATTCTATGACAAAACATTACCCAAAAACAATGAATTCTATAAAAAGCTTATTGAAATGCTTGTAGCCAGACAATACGAATTGTTAGATAAGTTATTAAAAAATGAAAAATCGTCTTCAGGAAAATCGCTTTTAGAGGAAGAGGACAGTTCTGCTGAAGGATTAATAGATGAACTCATAAATAAGAGTAAAGAAAACAGATATCCAACTACATGGGAAGAAATAATAGCGTTTTATTTATTAGACAGAGAACTCGAGCAGGATAACCCGCAGGATAAAAAGCAGAACGCAAATAAAAAAGTCCCAGAAGAACAAACACAATTACACTTTCTCATAGAAACCAGGTCGCCGGATACATATTTGTGCACGATGCTCGAATTTATATGGAGCTGCGGCGCAAACCTTAGAATTTTTCCGGATTATACTATCGACCAGGAACCTGAAACCAGAAAAGGAATAATTCGTGCTTTTTATTTAATCGGTCTTATGTTTCAGTATGGCATTATTCCGAGAAATTCAACACTGGAAGTCAATGAATTTGCCAAAATTTACGGACAACAATCAAATAAACCTGAAAAACAATCTAAGGATAAACAACCTGATAATAAACAACAGGAATGGGTATTTGCCAGGCACTGGTATTCGACACTGGTCGATATTTTGTCTGCACCCTTAAACAAAGGCAGTAAACCAATAACTGACGAATCCGACTATCTCTGGCAGCAAAGCAAGGCTGACTTGGGCTTGATGCCGATACCTGTAAGTTTCTCCAACTACGCAAAGTATAAAAATAACGCATGGCACATATCCTGCTGGGGTGACTGGCATCTTGCGTTGATAAGCGATTCAGAGAATATAGAGCTCGGCTCCGATTTGATTAATGAATTAATGGGCAGTGACAGGATTTGTGAGCGTGCCGAAACTAATGCTTCTATTCCTACCGTGGAAGAGTTTTATAATACCCCGTATAAGAACAAAAAATGTTTAAATTTTCCAATACGAAAAAAAATAATTCCCCCGGACTGGACATATCAGACATTGCGTGAAGAGCTGTTTAAACATGCAAAATCACGCTCTCAGATTTTCGATTATCATCATTGCATCCGAGAATTGCATTCTATCATAGAATTTATCCGCTTAGGAACCATAGAGAAATCGCAGTCGCAATTAGATAGAGAATTGCATTCCATAATGGAATCTATCAGCTCAGGAAAAAAAGAGGAACCGCACTTGGGATTAGATTATAACTTTCTAAAAGAAATATATGAAAATTTGAATAAGGCTTTTGAAACAATTAATACCTTTGCCGAAAAACCATTCTTAATGTCTTAATCTTTCCGGAACTAGATTAAACATATTAATGCGCATAAAAAAAGACGCTGCCCTCGCGAGTATTACCACAAGGGCAGCGCCGAAATATCTTTATCGATGAGTCCGCACCGGTCGTTCGTTCCGCCAGCCGCCGACTCCGTCCCACCACACGCTAATGTTATGTGCTATCCAGTCATCCTGCGTCTTTTCGCGGCAGGCTTTTCTGGCCATATGATAAAGCTGCTGCATACATCGTCTGCCGCCCATTTTGCTCGCGTGAAGTGCAATATCAATCGCCCGCGCGCGGCGATGAGCCTCGGACCTGTTGGTATCAGTCACAAGAGCTGCAAGCTCATTTGCATACGGCTCGAGCGCCTGCTGCCAGTCCGCCTGAATCGACGCACTTTGCAGACGCGCTTCTTCGATAAGCTGCAATTTACGATGTTTATTCCGCTGTTTTCTCGCCTTCGATATGCGGGCACGTACACGACGCAGCCTGATGCTGTTAGGCCCGAACAACTCCAGTATGGTTACTGTCGGGTCGATGATTAACCAAACTGCCGAAGTAATCAAAACCGAACCGGTTGCAATCACCAACAGCCCGTCAGTGCCGTTTATCCCGATTACCACTACCGCGCCGGCTGCTGCACCAATAAAGGGGCTGAGATAATAAAAGTAACGGTAAATATTAGAGGAAGTCAGCGGATGCTCGATTGGCCTGGCTTTTCGCCGAAGAAGCAAGGCAAACAGAGCTATCGCACAGAGTCCCGCTGTTGCAACTGATATAAAAACAGAATCAGCGGCGAGGACCTTGATAAATTGCGACCGCTGCAAATTCGCCGGGTCGAAACTAAACCACAGGTAAACTCCGCTGGCAATGAAAAATGCCAAACCAGCGAAATGAAATGTGCTCAGAGCCTTTTTCGCGCGCATAGATACATTTCGGCTTACGTCAAGCACAACCGTCTAAGTTTTTATTCCGCCTGACTATGCTGTTATTCTCTTCTGCCCTGGTCCACGGTATTGGCCGTCGAGAACGACCTTCCGAGAGGAGCAACAAGTTCTTCAACCTTCAAACCTATCCAGCCCAGAATTGTCGGGGGAACGTAAACGATATCGCCTTCACGCAGCAACACGTTCTTGCTGGTATCGCCGTGCGCCATCAATTTATCGAAATTCACTTCGAAAATCAGCGGCTTTACCTTCGGGTCGGCCGACGGCCTGATAACCTGAACGCGTTCTATCCACGATATGTTAATTGGTATGGCATCTGCAATCGCATCCACTACGTTATCTCTGCCCGTGAAGTCCTTCGCTCCAGGATGCCTGACCTGACCGAAAACATAATACGATTTGCTCTGGTAGGTGGTAATCCTGACGTCCACAGGATGGTCTGTTGTAAGATTGTAATAGGGCGTCACTTTTTCTCTGATATCCTCTGCAAGCTGGGCGGGCGTTTTGCCTGCCGCGCGAATCTCGCCGACGCCTTCAAAGGAAATCATGCCGTCGGGCCGGATTCGCTGGCTCTGGAGATGGATCTCCGGAACGTCGGCACTGAGCACCTCGATTACATCCGGCGGCTCAAGTACGTATTCTTCGCCATAAATATTCATCTGCGACGGCTTATCGAAATGTTCTATGGCCTTCGGATTGGACGAAAAACACCCCGTCGCGCTCACCATCAAAACCGCCAAACCCAACATTAACAACAATGCATTTCTATTCATCCTTTTACCCTTTCAATGTTATTACAATCTTGCCCTATGCCTCGACAAAAAACAACCTAAAAAAACAAAAACATCCAGGTTTTATTTTACTGTTTTGTCGCCCGGTTACGCAGCCAGCCGACCGACGCAATCGCCGCAATTACCAGAAGCAGCGAATTCGGCGATGGCATTTGTGAAACGACAATTTTTTCTTCACCACTCTGACCCGTTGCTGTCGGGATTTCACTCAGATAATACCGGTGTATATCAAAACCCGAAGGCCCGAAAGCCAGTAATTTATCATTGGAACGGCTCAGTCGCATAATGCTTACCGGCCCCAGCAAAAAATCGTCACCAAGCATTTCGCCGGCAAGACGCTGACTAAACCAGTCCTGCACCTCGGCAGCGTCTCCGTCAGGCTGAATACCCGTCTCATTTGACGAAAAATTCTCAAGAGGCTGCAAATAAAATTTTTCGAGCCGCGTATTCTGCTCTTTGGAATCCTGATAAGTGAAAACAGCGAAGGCCTGGCAGGCAATAATCGCCAGCCAAAATCCCGTCAACAGCAGCCTTATCATTCTCCTTTCCTCCGGATATACGCAAACCAGGCGATATTTTACATTTATGATTAACTCAGGCTCCCTCCTGAAGATTATTAGTATTGTATTGAGCCTTCTAAACAAGTCAACAGAAAAAACCCTGAAAAAGCCCCTTTTCATATGGACAACTGCTTTAAACGTAGAAAAAGGCGTATTTATTTAACAACTTCGGAGTGTTGAGGCGTGCGAGCCTGCTGAGCATATTCGATAATAACCGGCAGAACGGCTGAGCGGCTTTCATTCTCAACCGGCTGAACCGCGAATCGGATGAACTTCAAAAACATCGCGATTCTGTTTTGCACATTCAGCCTGCGGTAAATACTGCGAATGTGCGTCTTGACCGTCCCTTCTCTTATATTAAGAGCGATCGCGATATGCCTGTTATCCATACCGCGGCAGACAAGACCGGCCACTTCCAGCTCACGCCTGGTCATATTGAAGCGCTTGCCAATCTGTACCCAGTGTTTATCGTCAATCAGGGTGATTTCTGATTGCTCTGTCGGGTCCGAAAATTCCGTATTATTCATACTGCTCATTGTTACGCTCCACTCGATAAATCATCTATCAGGTTCTTTATTTCCGTGATGTCACTGACGCTCAACCCCCCGATATATTCCTGCTGCTGCAGCGCCTTATTGAGGTTCTCGACCGCATCGTTCTTTTGTCCAAGTTTTGCCAGGGCCTTGCCCAGGTGAACTCGCGACAGCAGCGATGAACGCGACCCGGTTCTGCTGGCAGCAAGACTCGTTCGAAAATCCTCCGCCGCTTTTGCATATTCGCCCATCCGGTAGTAAATCATTCCGCGAGTATCAATCAGGTCCGAATTTTCGGGGCTTTTTACAAGTGCCTCCTCCGCGAGCTTCATCGCAATTAAATACTGCTTATCATGCTCACTTAATATCCAGCAAAGATTATTGACCGATGCGGTATCCGCAGGCTCAATTTCCATAATAAGCCGGTATAACTCGGCCGCTTTGGCGTACATATCGCTGCGGTAATAATATTCTGCCAACAATCGCATCGCCCCGACGCACTCGGGCTTATTTTCGATTATCCGTTCGAGCAGCCTGCCTGCCGCCTGCTCAGCCTGTTTATCGCGGGTGTCCATCAGCCGTGAAGCTATATTGATAATAGTATTGACGTCATCCGGATAACTGCGCGTCCAATCCTGCACGTACCTGTCCAGCCGTTCCCAGTTCTTCTCGTCTATCATCAACTCCGCCCGTGTAATAGTAACATCCGCGTCCGCGACCGAGCCTGCACACATTTGCGTGAGCATCTCGGCTGCAAGACCGGTCTTGCCGTCCTTGTAAAACGCAACTGCCGTCTTGATATCCAACTGTCTTCTTTCCCGCCCCGGCCTGGTCGACTGAGCGTGCCTGGCAAGAATTTCCACCGCTTTGGCAGGTTGTTCCGTTTCGAGGTAAGCATCCGCAAGATTTAACACGACCGAAGTATCCGCCGGGTAAAGCTCGTTGAGCATTTGCAGTGTAGGTATCGCCAGTTTTTTCGATTTTTTAGCTTCCGTCATCGCCTTAAGTTCGAGCAACTGCTTGTCCTCGTTCTGCCGCGTTAAACCTTCCATAACCCGCTGCATTGCCTGTCCGGTTTCTGCCCGCCTGAGCGAAACTTCCGTCAGCAGCGCCCACGGTTCAGCCGCGGCCGGCTGCTGCTGCGTCATTTCCAGCAGCATCTGCTCGGCCTTATCTATCGAACTATTCGTCCCCTGCGAAATCAGATATCTCGCGCTGCAAAGCCCAAGCTGTAAATCATTCGGGTGCGTAACGAGCAAATCATTCAGAACCGCTTTTGCTTTTTCGCGAGTCTGCACGTCATCCGAACCGAGCAAAATCACAACCGCCTGCGTCGTCGTATCCACGTTCTCGCCCGCAAGCGCGAGGATTTTATCAGCCCCCTGAACAGCCTTTTCAACCTGGCCGTTGCTGTAA
>JBBABK010000042.1:0-11693 GCA_041657685.1 Phycisphaerae bacterium
TGCTCAACTGCGGCCTTCGCGGCGAAGCCGGTTTGATTGTCGAAAGTGCAGAGCCGCGCGAGGTTATGCATTTTTGTCTTTTGTGCGGCTTCGGCGCTAACGCGATTAATCCGTATCTCGCTTTTGAAACGCTCGACTATTTTTTGCAGGAAGGCGAATTTCCTGCGGAGATGGAATCTTCCCAGACAGTGGATAATTATATAAATGCCGTTAAAAAAGGCATACTAAAGACAATCAGCAAGATGGGAATTTCAACTTTGCGCAGTTACAACGCTGCCCAGCTTTTCGAGGCCGTCGGATTGAATCGGTCTCTTGTGGATGAATATTTTACCGGCACGAGTTCACGCATCGGCGGAATCGGTCTTTCAGAAGTCGCGCAGGAAGTAATCGCACGCCATAACGCTGCCTTCCGGCAGCGTCCCTCGGGGATGCTCGACCTGGATTTCGGCGGGGAATATCATTACAGAAAAAACTGCGAAGAGCATCTTTGGAATCCGACCACAATATCGAAGCTGCAGCATTCGGTAAAAAATAATGACCAGCAGGCTTATGACGAATACGCCAAAGCAATAAATCAGCAGGCTAAAAAACTATATACCCTGCGGGGACTTTTCGAATTCATTCCGGGCAGCGAGATGCCAATCGAAGAGGTCGAACCTGCCGAACAAATCGTTAAAAGATTTTGTACAGGCGCGATGAGCCACGGCTCAATCAGCAAAGAGGTACACGAGTGTATGGCTATTGCGATGAACCGCATAGGCGCGATGAGCAATACCGGCGAAGGCGGCGAAGACTCGGCCCGCTATAAACCGGAACCGAACGGTGATTCGAAAAACAGTGCCATCAAGCAGGTCGCCAGCGGGAGATTCGGCGTTACGATTAATTATCTCGCTCACGCAAAAGAGATACAGATAAAAATTGCACAAGGTGCCAAGCCCGGCGAAGGCGGACAACTGCCCGGCCATAAGGTTACCGAAGAAATCGCAAAACTTCGGCATTCGACCGTCGGGGTGACACTGATTTCGCCTCCGCCGCACCACGATATATATTCCATCGAGGATTTGGCGCAATTGATATACGACCTCAAGTGCAGTAATCCCGGAGTAAAAGTTTCGGTAAAGCTGGTCTCCGAGGTCGGGGTCGGCACGATTGCAGCCGGCGTAGCAAAAGGCAACGCCGATGAAGTTCTGATAAGCGGTCACGACGGCGGAACAGGCGCCAGTCCGCTTTCTTCCATCAAACATACCGGCTGTCCGTGGGAACTCGGATTGGCAGAGACCCAGCAGGTATTGGTAATGAACAACCTGAGAAGCCGCATCCGTGTTCAGGTGGACGGCCAGATGAAGACCGGCAGAGACGTTGTTATAGGAGCGATGCTTGGAGCAGAGCAATTTGGTTTCGGCACAGCCGCTTTGGTAACTCTTGGCTGCGTCCTGCTGCGCAAATGTCACGAGGGAGCATGTCCGTTCGGAATAGGCACTCAGGACCCTGAGCTGCGAAGACGCTTTGCGGGCAAGCCGGAACACCTTGAGAGATTTATGTATTTTGTCGCGGAAGAAATTCGGCAGATTATGTCGCAGCTCGGGTTCAGAAAATTCGAGGATATGGTCGGAAGGGTTGACAAACTGGAAACCAGAACAGCAATCGAACACTGGAAGGCAAAGAACCTGGATTTTTCTGCTGTCTTCCATAAACCCGATTCCCTGGAACCACAGGCGATAAGATTCTCCAGTTCGCAGGCGGACAAACTCGCCGACCATCTCGACTGGCAGATTTTGGAAAAAGCCAAAGGGGCCATCGAAGCAGGCAGGCAGTTTAATATAGAGCTGCCGATTCGCAATACCAACAGGACGGTCGGGGCGATTCTGAGCAACCGGATAATCAAAAAATTCGGCGAAAAAGGTTTACCGGACGGCAAAGTGCAAATTATCCTTCGCGGTTCGGCAGGGCAGAGCTTCGGCGCATTTCTCGCACCGGGTATTACTTTAAAGCTGGTCGGCGAAAGCAATGATTATCTCGGAAAAAGCCTGTCCGGCGGACGAATAATCGTCCAAATGCCGCAGGATTCGCCGTTTATGAGCCACGAAAACATTATAGCCGGCAATACCGTATTATATGGTGCCACCTCGGGCGAGGTGTTTATTAACGGAATGGCCGGTGAAAGATTCTGCGTCCGAAACAGCGGAGCAGTCTCGGTCGTAGAAGGGGTAGGCGACCATTGCTGCGAATATATGACCGGCGGAGTGGTAGTCGTGCTTGGAAAAACTGGGTGCAATTTTGGTGCCGGAATGAGCGGCGGGCTTGCTTACGTGCTCGATGAAGCGCAGCTTTTCGATACTATGTGCAACCTCGATATGATAGAGCTTGAGAGCGTCTGGAGAAAAGAGGACAAGGATGTATTATATGATTTGATTCAACGGCATCTGAAATGGACGGACAGCGTTCGTGCCCGTTACATTTTGGATGCATGGCAGGATATGGTCGGCAGATTCGTCAAGGTCGTCCCGATTGATTACCGCAAAGCGCTGGAAAAAATGCGCGAAGCTCAGCAAAGAGATACCGAAACGATACCTGCGACCGAAGAGGTGTACCCATGGGCGAGGTAAAAGGCTTTTTAAAACATAAACGTCAGGACGTATCGCATCGACCGGTGGATGACAGAATACACGATTTTGCCGAACTCGACCTGCCGCTTACTCCTGAACAAATACATCAGCAAACCGCGAGATGTATGGACTGCGGCGTGCCGTTTTGCCACGGTATGGGTTGTCCGCTCGGGAATAATATTCCAGATTTTAACGAGCTGGTCTACAAAAACAAATGGCGGCAGGCCTGTGAGCTGTTGCACTCGACCAATAATTTTCCGGAAATCACCGGCAGGGTGTGTCCCGCTCCATGCGAGGCGTCCTGCACGCTTTGTATAAGTGACTCGCCGGTCCTGATTCGGCACATTGAATTTCAAATTGTCGAACGCGGATTCAAAGAAGGCTGGATAAAGCCTGTGATTGCGAAGAAAAAGACCGGCAAAAAAGTTGCGGTAATCGGCTCCGGCCCAGCCGGTTTAACGGTCGCTCAGCAGCTTGCGCGGGCGGGGCACAGCGTGATTGTTTTTGAAAAAGGAGAGAAAATAGGGGGCTTGATGCGGTACGGCATACCGGATTTTAAGCTTGCCAAAAGCATCATCGACCGCAGACTGGAACAAATAGTAGCTGAAGGTGTTGAATTCCAAACGGGCGTCAATGTCGGAGAGGATGTTTCCGCGCGGTATCTGAAAAAAAGATTTGACTGCATTTGTTTGACAATGGGCGCGGGTCAGCCTCGCGAACTCAACGTTCCCGGCAGAGGGTATGAAAATATATTTCCTGCGATGGATTATCTTTCACTGCAGAATAAATTATGTTCCGGCGAGCCTTTGGAATCCAAAGTTATAACCGCGAAAGATAAAACTGTGGCTGTAATCGGCGGAGGCGATACCGGAAGCGACTGTGTGGGAACTGCCCGCAGGCAGGGTGCTAAGAAAATTTATCAGCTTGAGATTTTGCCCAAGCCGCCCGAAACTCGGCCGTCTGATACGCCCTGGCCTATGTGGCCGAGGATTATGAGAAGCTCTTCTTCGCACGAAGAGGGCTGTGAGCGCCGGTGGGGTGTTATGACAAAGAATTTTTCAGGCGTGGAGGTCAGAGTTTCGCAGTTGCACTGCTGTGAGGTCGAATGGCTGCAAAAGAACGGCAACTGGGTAGTGAAAGAGCTGCCCGGCACCGAATTTACTCTAAATGCTGATATAGTTCTGCTGGCGATGGGATTTGTGCACGTCGAGCAGGACGGGATTGTAAAAGAATTTGGATTAAAACTCGAACAGTCGGGCAATATCGCGGTGGAAGATTACCAAACCAGCGAGCCGTCCGTTTTCGCCGCCGGTGATTCGGTCAGCGGTGCGTCACTGGTCGTCCGCGCAATCGACAGCGGCAGAGGAGCCGCCGCGGCTGTCGATACCTGGCTGCTTAATAAATAATTTTCTTCCCAGATGTTCTATTCGCTGCTTCAGTCCTTTCGGTTTTACCTCCACCGGAAAATTCAGATATGCAAATTCGCCGTAATATTTTTTCGCAGCGAGGTCGTAGGCTTTTGCGGCGTCAATTTCTGATTTGCAGCTTTTGATGTATTTTCTTTTTCCATTAACGGTTATTCTCGCGATCCAGAGTTTTTTGTGTGCGCGGTAGACGACGCCTTTGTATTTCGAGACGCCGCCGCTAGAACGCTTGTTCTTGTTGTTCTGTGCGATTGTTGCCATGCGAAGGTTGGAGCGGCGATTGTCATGGGGGTTGTTATTGATATGGTCAATAACCAAATCGGGGGGAAGTGTCTGGTTTTGAGATTCCAGTTTAATCTGCATTACGGCGCGGTGCATCGTAAAGGGCGCAAAGCAGGCCTTGCGGTCGGAGAAGCGAAGAATGGTATATGAGCCATTTCGGTTATAAGCCAGCCAGATGTGTTTTGAGAGCGGGTAATAATCAGCCGGGTCGACGATTGCGTGTCGTTTGGAATTGACAAGCGTGATTCTGCGGAATGTATAGCCGTACCAAATCCGCCGCAGTAATAGCAGCGGGGCGACGATGATTTTGTCGAGCGAGTCGGGGATATGAATGGCAGGGCGATAGCAGGACATTGAATTGCAGCGTACAGCGTATAGCGTACAGGGTTCAGAAATTGAAAATGTTGAATTTTGATTTGGGCGCACTTGCCCGATATGACTCGTCGCTGCTGCGACTTCTTACGTCTCTACTATTGGGCGAACCTGCGTTTTTTTGACGAAAATCTTCACAAAATCCGGCCAAAGAATTGCCGTAAGTTCCTGCTGAATAACGATTAAAAATTTTTCATTAAAAATTCAAAATTCCCCAAAACCCCCCTGCGCGATTCTGTAACACTATCTTGCTGCTTTTGCCGTAAGTGACTCATTTAAAATACCTTGCAGTCGCACAAAACCGTTCCGGATTGTAGTACAGCCGCATCCTGAATTGTAAGTGCCTGTAGAATAAAAGTTAGCAGTTCGTGATGTGCTGTTTTTAAGGATTTGCCTTATCCGCTATTAACCACTAACCAATTAACCAATGATTTCTTCATGTATCTTCGTGGGCTTCGTGGTAAAATTAAAAATCAGCGTAAGGTGATAAAGGATTATGGTGATCTACGGTGGGTATAAGGCAAATTGTATACTTTGAAAAGTGATGGTTGGCAAAAGAAACATTTATATATATGACATCGATTTGCAGAAGCTATTTATTCCGAATGCACCGCGCCTTGAGTTTACGAAGCATTTAGAAAAAGCGCCATATAGAGGTTATGAAGTAGAGGGTATTGTTGATGGCAGAAAAATTGTAATCGCTAAGCCAGGAGGGAAGCAGGCATATTGGAGAATGAAAAAAGAAGATTTTTTTGTTTTTATTTACAATCCGGAGAAGAATTCTTTTTGGCAAATTTCCCACAAGCAGATTTATGAGGATCTAAAAGAAAAATCAAAAATTAGTGCGGAGAACACAATAAATATTTTGAAAGCTCTTAAAAGAGTGTACAATGGAGAAGACCCAAATCAAATTTTGGAAGATGCAGACTTGAAAAATCTATCAGGGGAAAGCCCTGAAGTATTACTTAAAGCTTATAAATGGATATGGGGTCAAGAAGATGTGAATTATCCTGCCGGCAAAGGAAGGGCGATGTCATGGGAAGGATGGAAAAAAATAGAAAACAATTAGGTGTAAACCGGTACCGGGCCTGAAGATTTATTGAAAAAATTAGAAAAAGAAGTCGAATGAAATTACAAGCATATTTCACAGCTAACAATTTGCGAATATATAATGGGGATGTGCTCAAAATATTAGGCGATTTCCCCACAGAAAGCATAGATTTAATTTTTGCTGATCCACCCTATAATCTTTCAAATGGTGGTTTTACATGTCATGCCGGTAAACGAGTTAGCGTTAATAAGGGGGACTGGGACAAAAGTAACGGCCTAAAAGATGATTTTCAATTTCATTATAACTGGATCGAAGCTTGCCGCCGGGTTTTAAAACCGAATGGTTCATTGTGGATATCAGGCACTTACCATTCTATCTATGCCTGTGGTTTTGCCTTGCAGAAGCAAGGGTGGCATATGATTAATGATATATGCTGGTTTAAGCCGAATGCATCTCCAAATTTGGCTTGTCGTATGTTCACAGCCAGTCACGAAACTCTGCTTTGGGTCCGTAAGAATAAGAAAGCTAAACATTATTTCGATTATAACCTTGTTAAAACTAAATGTTGGAATGGGGATTTTCTTAAAAAGCCGAACAAACAGATGAGAAGTGTTTGGGCAATAAGTACTCCTAAAAATGGTGAGAAAAAACACGGTAAACATCCTACTCAAAAACCCGAGGCTTTGCTCGAAAGAATCATTTTAGCTTGCAGTCGTGAAGGTGACATAGTCCTTGATCCATTTTGTGGGAGCGCAACAACAGGAGTTGTTGCGTTGCGCAATGGACGAAAATTTGTAGGCGTAGATACGGAAAATAAGTATTTAGATAAAATTGCAATTCCAAGATTAAAAGATGCTATTCAAAATGGCCTGTTTAACTTTGACACAGAAAAAATACCAAAACCATGTGGGGGACGCAAGGTGTGTAATTCATTACCTTAAAGGGTTATAAATGGAGCGGAAGGAAGCAATTGAAAAATTAAAGGAGGTTGTTGGAAAAGAACTTCACGTTCTTGCCGAAGAATATGGGGTTACTGTCTATTGTAACGGCAAAGTTAACAAGGGATGGGCCGGTCATGTTTTCGAAAGATACTTACAACTACCCCTGAATTCTGCGCAATCTCCCAATTTTGGTTCATGGGAGTTGAAATCGGTACCATTGAAATACAATAAACATGGAAATCTCGTGTTCAAAGAAACAATGGCAATAACAATGATCGATCCTGTTAATGTTTGTCAGAAGAAATTTGAAGATAGCCATTTATTGATGAAGCTTCAGAAAGCAGTGGTGATTGCCAGAGTTGTCGGGGCATGCGTAGATGATCCAAGTTATATTTATTCGGTAGTTGAGTTTGATTTAAATGACGAATTATATAAAGCAATAAAAGCAGATTATGATCTTGTACGAAATACCCTGCTTGATCCTGATAAAGGTTTTCATGCATTAACGGGTAAAATGGGAGTTTATATCCAGCCGAGAACAAAAGGAGCGGGGCACGGTTCTACCACAAGGGCTTTTTATGCAAGGCCTAAATTTTTGGCAAAGTTTATAAAATTAAAATGACATTCATTTTAATTAGTGGTTTTTCAGCGAACTACTGTAGGTTTTTTCATTGCAGTCTGCATCAGCGGTTGATTTGGCGGTGAAGGTGTATAAAAAATAAATTAGCCCCCAGGATTTTCCTGGGGGTTATTGTTCTGGGGGAACCCAGGTTGTTTCTTAGCGGTTAATCAGCGAAAATCTGCGTAATCTGCGATAAAATATGAAAAAATGGCCTTGCAAATCGCGGGGGTAATATGTAAAATCCTTTTTTTAATGAGCTATAAGTTTTGCGCTAAAAATTTGTTTGGTTTTGAGTCCTGCGCCCTGCGGTTAGAGGGCGTTTTTTTTAGGGTTAAAAAGTCATCCCGGCAGGTCGGGATTCAGCAATTTCGAATTTTCAGTTCTAAGTTTTAAGCTGAAATTATGCCGAAACGTAAAGACATTAAAAAAATACTGATAATAGGCTCCGGCCCGATTGTAATAGGCCAGGGATGCGAATTCGACTATTCGGGCGCACAGGCCTGCAAGGTTTTAAAGCAGGAGGGTTTCAAGGTAGTTCTTGTAAACAGCAATCCCGCAACGATAATGACCGACCCGGAACTGGCACACAGAACATACATCGAACCTATAACGCCGCAGATGATAGAAGAAATAATTCGCAAGGAACGGCCGGACAGTCTGCTGCCGACACTTGGCGGCCAGACAGGTCTTAACGCCGCGGTCGCGTTGGCGGAAAAGGGAATACTGAAAAAATATAACGTCAAATTGCTCGGAGCGAATTTGCAATCGATTAAAAGAGCCGAGGAGCGGGACAAGTTCAAAAAAATCATCGGCCAAATCGGACTTGACGTTCCTAAAAGCGGCTGCATCCATTCCTGGGAGGAGGCGCAGGAAATTATCAAGTACGTCGGTTTTCCTGCCATAATTCGGCCTTCGTACACATTAGGCGGCACAGGCGGAAACGTCGCTTACAACGCGGAAGAGTATGAAGAGCATATCCGGTGGGGATTGAATCTGAGTCCCAAAAATGAAGTTCTTGTTGAAGAATCCGTAATTGGCTGGAAAGAATTCGAACTCGAAGTAATGAGAGACAGAAAAGACAATGTCGTTATTGTCTGCTCGATTGAAAATCTCGACCCTATGGGCATTCATACCGGTGACAGTATTACGGTCGCGCCGGCCCAGACGCTCTCTGATAAAGAGTACCAGATTATGCGTGATGCCTCGATAAAGATAATCAGAGCTATCGGGGTCGAGACCGGCGGTTCGAATATCCAGTTCGCAGTCAATCCTGAAAATGGAAAATTATATGTAATTGAGATGAACCCGCGTGTCTCGCGAAGTTCTGCTCTGGCATCCAAAGCTACCGGCTTTCCAATCGCCAAAATTGCTTCGTTGCTGGCTGTCGGCTATACGCTCGATGAAATTCCCAATGATATAACGAAAAAAACGCCTGCCTGCTTCGAGCCAACAATCGATTATTGCGTCGTCAAATGGCCGAGATTTACGTTTGAAAAATTTCCGAATACCAGCCCTGAACTGACGGTGCAGATGAAATCCGTGGGCGAAGCGATGGCGATAGGAAGGACGTTTAAAGAATCGCTGCAAAAGGCAATCCGTTCGCTGGAAATCGACCGCTATTCTCTTGATGCTAAGCATATAAACGGCCAACTTGCTTTGCCGCAGTTGAAGAAGAAGCTGCGAACGAACTGCTGGGACAAAATCTGGTACGTCGCAGAGGCTTTGCGCAGAAACGTCTCGATAGATGAAATTTTTAATCTTACAAAAATCGACCAGTGGTTTCTCAGTAATATTAATGACATTGTAAAGCTCGAAGAAAAAATAAAATCTATCACATTCGATAAAATCGACGCCGGCCTGATGCGTAAAATAAAGGAGTACGGTTTTAGCGATAAATGCGTCGCTCGTATATTCGATGTCACCGAAGAGGATTTCAGAAAGCGTCGCCAAACTATGGGAGTGGACGCCGTCTATAAAACCGTAGATACCTGCGGGGCGGAATTCGAAGCCCATACCCCGTATCTTTATTCGACGTTTGAAAGCGAATGCGAAGCCGGTCCGACCAGCAGAAAAAAAGTTGTTATTCTCGGCGGCGGCCCGAATCGCATAGGCCAGGGAATCGAATTCGATTATTGCTGTGTCCACGCGGCTTTTGCGCTGAAGGAAATGGGCGTAGAATCAATAATGGTAAACTGCAATCCCGAAACCGTCAGCACGGATTATGATACCTCCGACAGGCTTTACTTCGAGCCTCTTACATTCGAGGATGTGATGAGCATCGTGGAGAAAGAAAAACCGGACGGCGTTATCGTCCAGCTCGGCGGGCAGACGCCGCTCAAACTTGCTGTGCAGCTTGAAAAAGCGGGAGTAAAAATAATCGGCACTTCTCCGGACAGTATCGATATTGCCGAAGACCGGAAGCGATTCAATAAGCTCATCAAAAAGCTCGGACTGCGTCAGCCTGAAAGCGGCACGGCTTTGAACTACGAGCAGACTCTGAAAATCGTTAATAAGCTCGGCTATCCGGTTCTTATTCGTCCGTCGTTCGTGCTCGGCGGCAGGGCGATGCGGGTCGTATACGACCAAAGCACACTTGATGCCTGTGTTGGGTCAGCTCTTGAAGCGTCGGCGGAACATCCAATTTTAATTGACAAATTTCTCGGTGACGCGACGGAGCTGGACGTCGATGCAATCAGCGACGGTAAACACGTCGTTATCGGCGGGATTATGGAGCATATCGAAGAAGCGGGCGTACATTCCGGCGACAGCGCGTGCAGCCTGCCGACCTTTTCCATTAGTAAAAAAGTTTTAAAGGAAATTGAACGGCAAGCGAAGCTGTTAGCCCTTGAACTAAAAGTGAAAGGCCTGATGAATATCCAGTTCGCTCTTAAAGATGAGCAGCTTTATATTCTCGAAGTCAATCCGCGTGCATCCCGGACGATTCCGTTTGTGAGTAAAGCAATCGGCGTCCCCCTGGCTAAACTTGCCGCAAAAGTAATGACCGGGATGACGCTGTCAGAACTGAAATTCACAAAACAGATACAGCCGGTACACTACTCGGTAAAAGAAGCGGTATTCCCGTTTTTGAAATTTCCCGGTATAGACACGCTGCTCGGTCCGGAGATGCTTTCGACCGGTGAAGTAATGGGCATATCGGATGATTTTGGAATGGCTTTCGCAAAATCACAGATAGCGGCAGGCAACAGTCTGCCGATGTGGGGAAATGTGTTTATTAGCGTCAAAGACAGTGACAAGGAAAAAGCCGTTAAGCTTGCTGGCGACTTGCAGCAGATGGGCCTGAAAATTGTCGCGACAAAAGGCACGTGCATCGAATTTATCAAAAATAATGTGCCTTCTGAATTCGTGCCGAAGGTAACGGAAGGCCGGCCGAACATTATTGACTGGATTATAAACGGCAAAATCGACCTTATTATAAATACCACGATAGGGGCGCAGTCAATCAGGGACTCTTATCAGATAAGAAGAACCTCGCTTGATAAACAAATTCCTTATGTAACAACGATAAGAGGAGCCGCGGCAGTGGTCAAGGCGATTGCGGCAATGAAAGAAAGAAAAATAACGGTAAAGCCTATCCAGCATTATTACAGCCGGGAGAAAGATTAAAGTGAAAGCCATTTTGCTGCTCGAAGACGGAACGGTTTTTGAAGGTCGCTCTTTTGGCGCCAAGGGCCAGAAGTGCGGGGAAGTCGTATTTAATACGAGTATGACCGGCTACCAGGAAATACTTACCGACCCGTCGTACTACGAGCAGATAATAACTATGACGTATCCGCTTATCGGCAACTACGGGACGAACGGCCTGGACGTCGAGTCGCGAGGGGTTTTTGCGAGCGGCCTTGTCGTTAAGGAAAACTGCGACCGGCCGAGCAACTGGCGAAGCGAAAATTCTTTAAGCAGTTATTTGAAGGCCAACAATGTGGTCGGTCTCGAAGGCATCGATACGCGAAAGCTCGTGAAGCATATTCGCACCGAGGGCGCGATGAAGGGGATTATCTCCTCGACCAGTACGAACGTTAAAACACTTGCGAAAAAACTCGAAGAATATCCGGGGCTGGTAGGCAGGGACATTGTTAAAGACGTTGCGATAGAAAAGGCTTATACCTGGAATCACGGGCTGGTGGATGTATTGAGCGGTAAGGAAATCAAGCCGGAGAAAAAATACAGAGTCGCGGCAATAGACTGCGGCGTCAAATTTAACAGCCTGAGACTACTTCGTTCCTGCGGCTGTGATGTAAAAGTTGTACCTGCGCAAACATCAGCAAAACAAATTCTCAAACTGAATCCGGACGGTATATATTTAAGTAACGGTCCCGGCGACCCGGCACCTGTCACTTGTGTCATCGAAACGGTGCAGGCCCTTCTCGGCAAAATACC
>JBBABK010000043.1:0-11676 GCA_041657685.1 Phycisphaerae bacterium
CTCCGTCGATAGAAATAATTATAGGCCGATGAAGATGGAATACTACGACAAGGCCGGCAAACTGTACCGCACTATCGAATCGGTCACGGTCGAGAATATCGAGGCACAGGAGAACGGCCAACCGGTCGAGTATCCGACGGTGACAAAATCGGTTGTCTCGGATTTGAACAGCGGCAACAAGACCGAGATACAATTTTCCAATGTGCAGTATAACATCGGCCTGAACGATGACATCTTTTCCGAAAGATATCTCCGCAGACCGCCGAGAGAAGCCGTTAGATGATGCAATCTAAAATTGTTTTCTTATCATTGCTTATCGCAGGTATGTCTTTGGCTGCCGAGCAGGAAAGCCAAAGTGATTTCGATACGCTCTTTGCCAATATGACAATGCACGGGTTTTACGAGGTTCGCTCAGGATACCGGCTGCAGAACGACCCGTACGAAAAAGATATGTCGATTATGGAACAGCGGCTGCAAATCGATTTATCATCATATCTCGACTGGGCGGATTTCAAGGTTAAAGGCGACGTGATTGGCGATTTGGTTACCGAGCAGGCGGATTTCGATTTGCGCGAGGCGTTTATCTTCACCCGTCCTTATGATTTTATGGATTTGAAAATCGGTCGGCAAGTCCTCACCTGGGGCACCGGCGATTTAATTTTTATTAACGATATGTTCCCCAAAGACTGGCAGTCATTTTTCATCGGCAGGGACACCGAATATCTCAAGGCCCCGTCCGACGCGGTGAAGGTCAGCCTGTTCAGTGATTTGGCGAATCTCGATATCGTTTACACGCCGCAGTTCGACCCGGACAGGTACATAACCGGCGAAAGAATTTCGTACTGGAATTCGATGCTCGGCAGACACGCTGGCAATGACGCAATTATCCATACCAACAGGCCCGACCGCTGGTTCCGGGACGATGAATTCGCGCTGCGGCTGTATAAAAATATAAAGAATTACGAGTACGCGGCGTATTATTATCACGGGTTCTGGAAAAGTCCGGGCGGCTTCACTCCGAATTTCAGGCAGGCTATTTTCCCCGACTTGAACGTTTACGGCGCCAGCGTCCGCGGCAGCGTGGGCAAGGGCATCGGCAACATCGAAGTCGGATATTACGAATCCGACGACGACCAGAGCGGGCGAACCGGCAGGATTAATAATTCCGAGATGCGATACCTCATCGGCTACACTCAGGAAATCGGCAAAGATTTTACCGCCGGTCTGCAATACTACGTCGAGCAAATGCTGGATTATAGTCAATACAAAAATAATGCGCCGGTCGGGCTTGACCGCGACCAGTATCGCCACCTTATAACGCTGCGGCTGACAAAATTACTGATGAACCAAAATCTGACGTGTTCGCTGTTTACTTATTTCTCGCCTTCGGATAAAGATGTGTATATGCGGCCGAACATAAATTATAAGGCGACGGACAACCTGGCACTGGAGGGCGGGGCGAATATATTTTTCGGTGATTACCCCGATACGTTCTTCGGACAGTTCGAGAATAACACGAACATTTACGCGGCCGTGCGGTACAGTTTCTGACAAACTGCCGTTGGGCAGGGAGGATAAAATTTGGAAACAATTACGCCCAAAATCAGCAGGATGGATATGGTTTGTGTCGAGCAGCCGGCGGGACCGACCGGTCTGATTGTTTTTGGCGCTTCGGGTGATTTGACCAGCGGCAAACTGCTGCCGAGCCTGTTCGATTTATACCGGCGGGAACTAATCAGTGAAAATTTTTATATCCTCGGCTGCGGCAGGACGGAAATGTCGGACGAGCAGTTTTCGCAGTTCGCCGCGGAGGCAATCGAAAAAGACGCGGGTAAAGCGGCTGACCACGCAAAAAAATTCACTCAAAAATGTCATTTTATAAACGGTGATTATGACGATGCCGCTTTTTACGAAAAACTCAAAAACCGAATCGAAGAGCTGAACAGGCAGCACAAGGTCGAAAGCAATTTAATTTTCTATCTGTCGGTGCCGCCGTTTTTGTATCCTGTTGTTGTCGCGCAGCTCGGCGCAGGAGGATTGGTAAGTCCCGAAAGCAAGCTGGTCGTCGAAAAACCTTTCGGCCATGATTTGCAAAGCGCGCAGCAGTTAAATGAAATCATCAGCAGAACATTCCGCGAATCGCAGGTTTATCGTATCGACCACTACCTCGGTAAAGAAACGGTGCAGAATATTCTGATGTTCCGTTTCGCCAATGCGATATTTGAGCCGATATGGAATCGCAATTACATCGACCACATCCAGATAACGATAGCCGAATCGTCCGGCATTGGACATCGGGCGGGTTATTATGATGAAAATGGAGCATTGCGTGACATGTTCCAGAATCACGTATTGCAAATGCTCGCACTGGTGGCTATGGAGCCGCCCACTTCTTTCGAAGCCGACCGCGTGCGCGACGAAAAAATAAAATTATTGCGCGCGATTCGCCCGATTGGATTCGAGCCGTGGTCGGCGCAGATAGTCAAGGGCCGGTATACCGCCGGACAAATCGACGGCAAAGACGTATGCGGCTATCTGCAGGAAAAAGGAATACCCGCCGATTCGCAAACCGAGACTTACATCGCGGCAAAACTGCTAATCGATAACTGGCGATGGCGAGGCGTTCCGTTTTATGTCCGCTCCGGCAAACGCCTGGCGGCAAAGGATACCGAAATCGTGATAACGTTCAGGCACGTGCCGCATTCGATGTTCCTCTCGGCGGGGCTGGAAGAGTTGCCCCCGAACATATTGACGCTGCAAATCCAGCCGCAGGAAGGAATCAGTCTGCAATTCCAGGCCAAGCAGCCCGGCTCGAAAATATGTATGAGCACGCTCGATATGCGGTTTAATTATGCCGACGTGTTCGCGGTGCAGATGCCGGAGGCTTATTCTCGTCTGCTGCTCGATGCGATGCTGGGCGACCAGACGCTGTTCAATCGGTACGACAGCGTGGAAACCGCGTGGAAATTGCTTGCACCTGTTTTGCAAAAATGGCAGGATAGCGATATACCGCTGTACGAATATCCTGCCGGTGCGCAGAGCTTCGCCGCGGCAGATAATCTTATAGAATCCGACGGGCGAAAGTGGCAGCCGATAGGAATTTCACAGCAAAAATAGTTTTTTATCGAAATTAAGAGAGGTACTCGATGAATATCTTTGAATTCGCCAAGGAAAAGGAAAAATACGCAGAAGATTTTTACCGCGACCGGGCAGCTAAATCACCCGACAAGGGGTTATCGAAAATTT
This sequence comes from Phycisphaerae bacterium, assembly GCA_041657685.1. Classification (GTDB taxonomy): domain Bacteria; phylum Planctomycetota; class Phycisphaerae; order Sedimentisphaerales; family Anaerobacaceae; genus JBBABK01. Next base: position 3,247 of record JBBABK010000043.1, read on the forward strand.
TTCTGCTGCTTGCCAATGAGGAAGAAAAGCATTTCGATATGATTGATAAAATGCAGTCGGATAAACCGGCCGAGTTCGGCGAAACCGACGTGCTGGCTGATGCGATTACAATCTTTGAGAAAATCCGTGAAGGCGGCAAAAAATTTACCTTCGATAAATCCGAGCTTGAACTTTACAAAGAGGCCCAGAAAATCGAAGAGGATTCCCGCAAATTTTATCTCGAAAAAGCCGGCGAGGTAACAAACCAGGCCTATAAGGATATATTCCTTCGGCTGGCAGACGAAGAGAAAAAACATTATCTCCTGCTCGATAATATAATCGAGTTCGTCGCCCGCCCCGAACGGTGGCTCGAAGACGCCGAGTTTTACCACCTCGAAGATTATTAACGCCGAATTCTTTTATTTCTGATTCTGCTGACTTCTGTTGATGTTGAAGAAATTTCCCTTCAGCGGGCCGTCACTATATTGGACAATCTGTGCGCGGGCCCTGTCTGGTTCGACAATATATAAAATACCGCCGCTGTCCTGAACGAGAGCGCTTCCATTATATGCGATAGCGATTCCGTTGGTGAACCTGTCAGCGGATAACTGCCCCATAGCAAGAAAAACAACCGCGCCCAATAAAAAACCAATTACTGCCGATTTGAAATCTATCCTGATTTTCATTCCTTATCCTTTCAATAAAATTTGAGTCCAACTTTAAGTTCTGTTTTCTATTCAAGGTAAATCATCTTCTTCGTCATACCGCCGTCAATTACAAAATTCTGTCCCGTGATAAAACCGCCGCTGTCACCGCAGAGGTACAGCACCATATCGGCTATATCCTCTGGTTTGCCTGCCCTGCCGGCAGGGTGTTGCTCATTATCCTGCCGTGTCAGAGGCGGCGGAACATCATCGCCATGGTGCAGGTATTCGCGAATATCTATCCAGCCGGGACTTATGCAGTTTGCTCTTATATCCGGCCCCAAACTGATTGCAAGCGAATGCGTCAGCCCGACCAATCCTGCCTTGGTCGCGGTATAAGCCTGTGTATTTTTTTCGCTCATCAGTGCGCGCGTCGAAGCGATATTTACAATGCAGCCTTTTGATTTTTTCAAATACTGCTCGCAATATTTAGCGCAAAGAAACGCACCGGTCAGATTCGTATCGACGGCGGCTTGCCATTTACCGACATCGAAACCGGTATAAGAATCTTTAACCGAAAAGACGGCGTTATTAACCAGGAAATCTATTCTGCCGAATTTTTGCACAGTCAAACTGACCATATTTTTAATCGAATCTTCGTTCGAGACGTCGGTTTCGATGAACAATGCTTTGCCGGTATCGGCAAGTCTGTCCCGTGCTTTTTTGCCGGTGCTTTCATTTACTTCCGCTATTACGACTGCTGTCCCTGTCTTTGCAAAATGCTCCGCAATGCACAGGCCTATGCCCTGTCCCGCACCGGTAACGATTGCAACTTTGTCCTCAAAAGACATGAAAAAATCCTCCCGAAAACAGTTACACGGATTATTATAACAGGAAGTGATGAATTTTCAATCGCCGTCTTCGAACGCCAGAATCGGATAAAATACAACCGGCAGCAAACTTAGCCCTATTCCGAAACCAGTTCCGCGCCCGAATGTCTTTGCCATTCCGATTGCGAAAATAATCCAGAATACTAAATAGGCCAGCGGCCCTACGAGGGGGACGGGAATAAAAAATACAGCAAAGGCAACCAACCCAAGCCATCCGGGTTTGCCGGCCACCTCGGCCAGTACCCACATATTATACACCGGCACCAGTGCCGCCCATCCCGGCTGGCCGGCCCTCTCGAAAATCATCCAAAGCGAAATTATCTGTATAACAGATATCACAGACACAAGCAAAACCGCAAAACAAGGCAGCCCCCAGTTAGCCGAAGTAATGGGTTTTGTAAAATTCGCAACGGCTGAGCGCATAAATTCTTCGTCATTTTTTCCTATGGCCGCCGATTCGTCCCCTGTGCTCATCACGAACGCGCTGTTAATTTGCCAGCTGCTGTCGTTTTGGGAAACCGCAAGGAAAACCTGCGAAATATCTCTGTCGGATTGCAGAACTCCCCACAACATAAATCCATCAGCGTCCGTATTATCAACCTTTACAGTTTGGAACCTCGGCGGTTTGTCAACTGAGCGTAAAGCCACAATGCGACCAAAACGTTCCAAGTCTTGCTGTTTAATACTGCTTTGAAGCTGCTCAGATAAAAACGATTTTGCGAGGTTGTAATCTTTTTCTTTGAGCGAGCCTATGAAATCATTTCCAAGCTGCTGCGCTTCTTCAGGGACATCAACCATTGCGGTCTGCATTTGTACTATATTTGAGGCCAGACCAAAACCGAAAATCGCGAACATCACCACCGCGGCAATTAACCCGCCGAGACATCCCAGGCCGATAAACAATCCTGCGTTGATATTTTTCGGCTTGTACTCAGGCTCCTGCTGATTAGTGCTGAAACCCATTAAAGGGTCCTGATACGTGTTGGGCAATTGTGTTGGAGGGATTTGCCTCGGCGGCTCCGCAAATTTCAACGACTTCTCGACCGCCGGTGCGCTGCTTTCTGCAACTTTTAACTCTTCCAAATCGGGCAGCTGATTCCAAAGCCCCGGCCGTTGTTCCGAAGTCTCTTTTGCAACTGCCGGAATCGCAGGTATTGTTGACGGTGAAACGGGAACTCGAAACGGCTGTCTGCATTTGCCGCATCTAACCTGCCTGCCTGCATATTCAGCGGGCAGCCCGATTTTCTGCGAGCAGTGCGGACATCGAAATTTAACTATCGATGGTAATCCGGCCTGCTGCTGCGCTGCCGAGGGAACAAGAATTATCTGGCTGCATTTCGGGCACCTGCCTTTTTTGCCCGCGCAGCTATCGCTAACTTTGATAAGCTGTCCACAGTTTTTGCAGTTGAATCGTATCACTTGCTTCCTCGCTGGCGGTATTATATCCCGAATTTCAAACACGGTAAAGAAATTATCGGATGACCGTGTCACTAAGTCCGCAAATAATCAATATTTACAAACAGGCTTAACCCGACAATTTCATTGACAAAATAACGCTAAAATGATATATTAATTGAACTTGTGCGGAATTTAAAAAGGGTGGGATTTAGCAAAATAACGACTGCCCGCGATAGTCAATTCAGGAGGAACGGTGCCAGGCAGTACGCAGATATTAACCGGATTGTGCTCGTTTAAATACCGGAGAGCCGGAACTCTATCGGTAGCAGCTTGTTCGCTGTTTTTGTGTGTGCTTGTCTCCACGATTTTTCCCGTTCGCGCGAACGCGGCAAATAAATACAAACCGCTAATTTCACCACAGTACGGCAGCAAGCTCAACGATTCACAAACAATAATATCCGGCCTCGAAGACGCACAAAGCACGGTTCGCGTCATTGTCAATCTTACCGAACCCAATGAAGTGAAGCAAGCCAGCCTCTGGAAAAAACGGGCGATGAGAGGCCGGCTTCGCGATAGAATCCGTGAACGAAACTACGAAGTGCTTTCTGCCGTCGGAGAAAAGCAGTTTCGACTCAAACGTTCATACGATAATATTGCCGCGTTCAGCGGCGAGGTGACAGCCGAAGGCCTTAACAGTCTGCTGGCCAATCCGCTCGTCCAATCCGTCGAGCCTGACCGCGTCGAACACCTGCACCTTGCGCAGGGACTGCCGCTTATCGGCGGAACGATATACCGCTCGTTGTACGAAGGCGCGGGAGTTGCTGTAGCTATTGTCGATACCGGAATCGATTATACGCACCCAAAATTGGGCAACGGCGGATTTCCCAACAGCAAGGTAATCGGAGGCTACGATTACGGGGACGATGACGCAGACCCTATACCGAATTACCAGGCACACGGAACCTGCTGCGCGGGAATAGCCGCGGGCAATATTGGAGCAACCGGAGATTATATCGGAGGCGTGGCACCGGCCGCTAAGTTATACGCACTCAAAGTGACTTCGGGCGCAGGAACATCCGCCTATACTTCGGACATCGTTTCTGCCTGGGACTGGTGCATCACACATCAATACGATGACCCCTGCAATCCCATTTTGATAATCAGTGTCAGTCTCGGCAGCGGCAGATATTATAATAATTGCGACAGAACACTGTCAGATTATGCCGATGCGGCGGACCGCGCAGAAAATGTTGGCATCACAATTTTTGCCTCTTCAGGCAACGACGGCTACTGCGACGCGATAGCAGGGCCTGCCTGCATCAGCAATATAATTTCCGTCGGCGCGGTGTATGATGCGGCCCTGGGAACGGTCAGTAGGTGCGTCGATGACGACTCCTGCGCAACTCCCGGCGGAGGTGCAAGCTGTAATACCGATGAATTTTCCACCAGCCAGGACACCCAGGCCGATATGGTAATAGCATATTCGAATACCGACAATATTTTGGATTTTTTTGCTCCTTCGTACAAAGCCTACACTACCGATATTGCGGGAGCGTCAGGTTATAATACCGATACCAGCGGTGATTATTATTCTTTGTTCGGCGGCACCAGCGCATCCAGCCCGTACGCCGCCGGCGCCGCGGCAGTTTTACAGTCAGCTTATTACCAGGAGTACGGTGATTACCTTTCACCGGCCGATTTAAAAATTCTTCTTACCGCGACCGGCGATGATGTCACCGATGATAAAGTCGCGATAACTAAACCGAGAATTAATATCAAACAGGCGCTCGAATCTTTTGTCTGCTGCCTGAATACTGTCACTTCGTACCCGTATACCGAGGATTTCGAAGGCGAGCAGTTGTGCGGCACTACCTGCGGCGACCAATGTCAGCTAAGCGGCGAATGGATAAACAATTTCGATGATGATATCGACTGGACGGTTAATTCAGGCCCGACAATTTCATCTTCCACCGGACCGACCACAGACCACAATCCCGGAACCAGCGGAGGAAAATATCTTTACACAGAATCGTCCGATTCCTGCAGCAACGTCGAAGCAATTCTGACCAGCCCGTGTTTCGATTTGGGTTTGCTCAGCGAACCAGAATTGCGATTCTGGTATCATATGTACGGCCCTACAATGGGCAGTCTTACCGTCGAAATCTCGGATGATGACTGCTCGAGTTGGACGCCCGTCTGGTATTTATCAGGCGAACAGGGTGACATCTGGCAGCAGGCCGTAGTCGATTTATCCGCGTACAGCGGCTCGACAATAAAACTGCAATTCAGAGGATTAACCGGCAGCGGATACTTCAGTGATATGGCAATCGATGATATTTCGGTCCGGGATGCAAGTTTAATCCCGCCGCAAATCACATCGACTCCGGCAGCAGTCGCAACAGCCGATATGCCTTATTTATACGATGTCGACGCCAACGGCCTGCCCGCACCGGTATATTCACTCATCGCCTCGCCGAACGATATGACAATCGACCCCAATACCGGCCTGATAACCTGGACGCCGGACTATTTCGATATAGGTTCAGAATATTCGGCAACCGTCCTTGCTGAAAATTCGCAAGGTTCTCATCAGCAGTCATTCGCTCTTTACGTCCTGCCCGGTGACGCCTTCAACGACGGCAAACGCAGCGCAGCCTGGCAGGTTTATTACGATGATTATTCAAAAGTGAACATAGCTGAAAATAACAGCCGTTTGGAAATTATCGCAACAGACGCAAACACAACAGCCCGGACCTTGTACACTGCTAACGGCTGGTTTATAGAACCCAACGAAGATTTTGCCGTGCGAACAGATTTCCATTACGATTCGAACGACGTAAATTCCACCGGCTGGATTGGCTTGACCGTCGAATCGGGACAGCAATATATCTCCATCTCAGCCGGTGCCGATGACGGCAATTCATTCTATTACTATGAAACAATCGCCGACGGCAATATCATCGGCGAAACACAAACCAGAGACGCAAACGACGGCACACTGTTTATATGGTACGACGCCGACGCCAACAGTTTATACGTGAGCACTGTCGGCATTGATGCCAATGATGCTTATACATGGCAAACAATAACCAATCCATTGACTCAAACGTGGACAACGCCGGTGAGCGTCACCCTCGGCGGCGGCTCCAACGGCTCGGTATTCTCCCAAGGCGATGTTTATCTCGATAATTTCAAAGTCACCAGCGGCGCATTATACAAATGGCCGCCGGTTACGGATTTGAACGGCGACGGATTTATAAACCTCGGTGACATCGCCAAATTTACCGCTCAATGGCTCGCAGAGCCGAACTATCCCGCCGACTTCGACGGCAGCGGCAGCGTCGATTTCATCGATTTCGCCGAACTGGGCCTGGCCTGGTAGTGAGAGACTATAAACTTCTGTCGAGTTTGCGATAACTCACGGCTTCGGCGATATGCTCGGATTTTATATTACTGCTCCCTGCCAAATCAGCGATTGTGCGTGCGATTTTCAGAATCTTGTCGTGTGCACGTGCGCTCAGTCCGAATTCGGTCATCGCCTGTTTCAGAATCATTTCGCAGGCCTCATCGAGTTCGCAATATTTCTGCACCTGCTTATGAACCATTTTTGAATTGGTCATAACGCCATCGGAATCGAAGCGTTCGTTTTGCAACTGTCTCGCTTTTATTACATCGCCGAGAATTGTTGCCGAATCAAGCTGGCCGCTTCGTGAACGAAGCTTCATAAATGTCACCGGCGGAACATCGATATGAATATCAATCCTGTCAATCAGCGGCCCGCTGATTCGCGACAAATATCTCTCGACCTGGTTCGGCGTGCACCGGCACCTGCGGTTATCGCTGCCGTAGTAGCCGCACGGACACGGATTGCACGAAGCGACAAGCATAAAATTCGCTGGGAAAATATTCGACCGCTTCGCGCGAGATACCGTTATCGTTCCGTCTTCGAGCGGCTGGCGAATCATCTCCAGAACGTGACGCGGAAATTCCGCGAATTCGTCGAGAAACAAAATCCCGTGATGTGCTAACGATAATTCCCCCGGCTTTGCGTCCGCGCCGCCGCCGATTAGCGCAGGCCCGCTGGCCGTGTGGTGCGGTGAACGCATCGGCCGGGTTGCCATCAGCGCTTTGCCTTTTTCCAGCAAACCAACCGAAGAATAAATCCGCGTCGTCTCCAGTGATTCGGCTAATGTCAACGGCGGCAGAATTGTCGCCAGCCGCTGCGCGAGCATTGTCTTGCCTGCCCCCGGCGGACCAATCATTAAAATATTATGCCCTCCCGCCGCCGCGATAGTCAGCGCGCGTTTAACAGAGTGCTGACCCTTGACGTCTGAAAAATCAACATCGTACCGGCTTTCGATTTTGAAAATTTTCTCGATATCAATCGTCGTCGTGCTTAGCGGCAGATCGCCTTTTAAAAATCCGACCGCCTGTGAAAGCGAACCCACTCCATATACCTCCAGCCCATCGACCACCGCCGCCTCAGCCGCGTTGTCTATCGGAACAATTACGCCGCGAAATCCGTGCAACTTGGCGGTCATTGCCATACTCAACACGCCGTTGACTCTCCGCACCCGCCCGTCGAGCGCAAGCTCGCCGACGATTACAAAATCTTTCAGCATCTCACTGCCGAACGCCGCCGAGCCGAGCAGCATCCCAAGCGCAATCGGCAAATCGAAAGCAGGCCCCTCTTTTTTGACGTCCGCCGGCGCGAGATTGACCAGTGATTGGGTTCGCGGATATTTGTAGCCGCAGTTGATAATCGCGCTTTTGACGCGTTCTGTGCTCTCTTTAACAGCCGCATCCGGCAGCCCGACAATCACTGATTTCTCGAATCCGCCGCGGGCCACGTCCACCTCGACCTCGCAGATTATCCCGTCGATTCCCGCCAACGCCACGCTATGGAGTCTTGCCAGCATACATTTCCTCGCATTCCAAGAGTGGAAAAACGGCATTTTATGGCCGACAACCCGCCAAAGCAAGGCTTTTTTAGCTGAGAAAAGGCACGCTAACCTCTTGCTAATAAAGAATTTACAAAAAATTAGCAAAATTTCTGAAAAAAATATTAAAAAACTATTGTCAAAATCAGATTCCGTGGTATAATAGTTAATGATGATTTATTTCTTTCTTCTTTCTCGTCTTGGTTTCGGTGAGACGGCGAGAATCAAAATAAGTTTGTAGTATATAATTTAAATCAGAAAAGCTGTCTCACACACTGGAACGCTTCGGCGTTCCAGTTTTTTTTATGCCCGCATCGCGAGTCCCTAAAATATCGAAATTTTCTTGGCTTCTTCTCTCTTCATTTTTTATATAATACACGCTATGAAAGAGAGCCTCGAAAAAATCGCGCTCGACGACGGCCGGTACAATCCCAAAGCCGTCAAATTCGTTTACGACGGCCTGGACTATACGCTCAAAGAGCTGGTCAGCGAACCGCAGCACATCAGCGGCCAAACCCTCTGCGAAGGCCTCTGCCAGGCCGCTCTTCGAAAATGGGGCCGGCTGGCCAAGCTCGTTCT
>JBBABK010000044.1:0-11591 GCA_041657685.1 Phycisphaerae bacterium
AAAAGGCTCTTTTATATCTCGCCGATGCCGCCCTGAAAGCCGAGCTTTACGACGATGCCGTCAATACTTATTCCAGGGTTTACAACATCGATTATTCGCTCGAATCAAGAATGGCAGCGGCTTTCGGCGCGGCACGGGCAACCTTTGCAAAAAATGATTATGCCGAAACCGAAATATGGCTGACAAAATACTTAAACCTGGCGACGCAATACAGCGATTCCGAGCTTCACCAGGCGTATCTTATGCTGGGCAAAGCGCAGCTCCGGCTCGATAAACGAACCAAAGCGTTCAACGCGTTCAAGCTGGCACTGAATGAAGAGCTGACTACTAAAGACCGTTCGGACATAATAACGGCCCTGTTGAAATGCGACCTCGACAAACTCGACCCCATACCGGCTTTCGACCTCATCGAAACGTTGCAAATGCAGGGACTGTCGCCGCAGGAATATACAGAGGCTGTTCTTATGAACTGCCGAATCCTCCGCAAAATACACCTGCCGCAAAAAGCACTTGCCATTTTGAACGACAGGTTCGATTACATAATCGAGCCGCAGCTTCGGGCAAGCGCGTATTACGAAGCCGGCTTGTGCTATATCGACCTTGAACAAATTGAAAATGCCCGCGGCTGCTTCACCCGGCTGCTTTCGATAGCAGAACCGGGCTTACTCGCCGATAAAACTTCACTGAAGCTTGCTGAACTGTCACTGAAATTAAACAAGGACGAAAAAGCTGTAGAAATTTGTACAAGATTACTTGAACGCAATGATATCCCCGACGACCTGCGTAAATCAACCGTGAATACATTGGCACAGGCCTATAAAAAACAAAACGATTATCAGAAAGCAATACAATTACTGGTTGAACAAAATTCAGGACAAACAACTGATGAGAGAACCGTGTCAGATTTAAAATCATTGCAAAATCAGGAACAAGAAGAATTATGAAACAGCTTGAAACAAAAATAGCAGGTATAAAAGAACGACATATTTTTGTTTTTTTATTCTTCCTGGTTCTAAATCAGTCGATTACTGCGTCAACATCAGAACGAATCACAGCCGAACAGCTTGACCCGACACAGATTTTATTATCACAAAAGTCCTGCAAAGATAGGAATGAAGCCGAGATTAAAACGGTTTTAACAAATCCAGAAATCCTTCAGCCTGTCGGTTTCCTTCAGGAAACCATAAACCCCGTGCCGTTTATCGGCCTGCAAAGCTATACCAAAGAAATCAATTCACCGGCCCTGGAACCGCAGCCGGTAACATCATTAAAAAATGACCTTTTGAAAACAAACGTTTCTTCTCTTTCCTCGGATGCAAAAAATGAAAGTAAGCGGTTACTCAATGAACTGGTTGAACAGGTAAATTCCATTGAGCTAAAACCCAGACCGCAACAAACCCAAAATCAACCCGAAGAAAAAACAGAGCCGAAGATGTTGCCCGCCGAACCCAATGAGCAAACTCAGTCTTTAAAACCCGAAGAAAATATCCTCCAACAATCGCAAATGCACACCGACGACCTTGACCCGCAGCTTATCAAAAAGCTCGAGCAGATTGTCCTGCAAGGCGGCTCAATTAACGAACCGCAATTACTCGCCGATATGCTATACAAAATCGGCCGTTATGAACTGGCTGCATATTTCTACGGCCTTGCCGCCAATGACGAAACCCAGGATTTGAGTGATAACGACAGAGCCTGGCTGCTCCTACAAAGAGCCGTATGTCTCAGCGAGACCGACCCGCTGCAAGCCCTGCAAATTTACAAAAGCATGGTTTCGCAATTTCCGAATTCTCCCTGGGCTGAGCTGGCCGGCAGTAATGCTAATACGCTTAACTGGCTGCAAACCCAAAAACCGCTGAACTTAATCGAGCAGTACCAAAAAGAACTGAAAACGAAACAATAAATGGAGTGCGAACTTGTCCGTCACTGAAAATTACAAAACCCAAAACAGTTCATACACTTCGAACGTGCTCATCGTGGACGGCACCTGCGACACACCCGGAATTATCCTGCGCGTTCTTGCACAGCACGGCATCCGCGGAATAGTGGCAGACGACCAGACGAAAGCCCTCGACCGAATTGAAAAAGATGATTACCAGTTAATATTCATCGCGGCAAATATCGATGCGAAACGAAATATTTACGAGCAATTAAAACCTGCGCTCAATCTTCTTGAAAATGTCAAATCATATCGGCCCGAAATGCCGGCTGTGCTGCTCGCTTCGGAAATCTCCGGACAAAATAATAACCAGTTGGTCGAAGCCGCCGTCATCGCCGCAAAAGCGGGCTTTTGTGAAATGCTGCTCACGCCGCTCGACGCTCGCAAGCTCGAAATCATACTGGCAAAATATCTGCCGAATCATCAGGTGCCAATTCTCGCAGGCGCAGATGAACAGGTGCACAACTTATTTTCAATCGTCGGCTCGAGTCCCGAACTGACGCAGACAATAAAATTATCACGGCGCATTGCTCCTACGTCCGCGCCGGTGCTCGTCAGCGGCGAAAGCGGAACCGGTAAAGAGCTGATTTCATATATGATTCACCGCCACAGTAAAAGAGCCGACGGCCCGTACGTCAGGGTCAACTGCGCAGCGTTAAGTGAATCACTGCTCGAAAGCGAATTGTTCGGCCACGAAAAAGGCGCCTTCACAGGCGCTTACGCACAGCGAAAAGGCAGATTCGAAATGGCTCACGGCGGAACTCTGCTGCTCGACGAAATTACCGAAACGCCCCCAAGGTTCCAGGCCAAGCTGCTGCGGGTCCTCGAACAGCAGGATTTCGAACGCGTCGGCGGAAACGACAATATCAAAATCAGCGTGCGAATTATCAGCACCACCAATAAAGACCTCAAACAAGAAGTGCTCGAAAACCGCTTCCGCGCAGATTTGTATTATCGACTCAGCGCGGTGCGGATTCTCGTCTCGCCGCTGCGCGAACGCAAAGAAGATATTTACGACCTCTCCTGGCACTTCGTGAATCTTTACGCCGCGGAAGTCAACAGGACAATCAAGAAGCTCGACCCGGCTATGATGCAAATCTTCCATAAATATCACTGGCCAGGCAACGTGCGGCAGCTTCGAAACGTCATCCGAACGTGTATGATACTCGGCAGCGGCGAAATCTTGTCACTGGCCGATGTCTCCTGGCTGTTCGACGAATTGCAGCCTCGCCCGCAGCAATCGGTCGAGCAATCCGAACTGTCGGAACAGCTTGAAGACAGCTCGCTTGCAGGCGTTCCCCTTGCACAACTCGAACGACGCGCAATACTCGAAACGCTGCGGCACACGCAGGGAAATCAGACAAAAGCCGCCAGAGTTCTCGGTATAAGCGACCGGACGTTAAGAGGAAAAATAAAACAGTATCGTCAGGAAAAACTAACAGCCGTTTAAACAGCCGTTCAAATAATTAACGGGGCCAAAACTATGGCTGAAGAAGAAAAGAAACAAAACGAAGAACCGAAACAGGAAAAACCTGCAACAAAAGCCGACCTGCCGCAGGATGAGAAAAAAGGCTCATTGCTGCAATGGATTATAATGATAATCATTATTGTTGTCCCGGCCGTCGCAGGCCTGTTTATCGGCGACGTAATCGGCTCGGGCGCACAGCCCGCCGGTGCATCCGAAACAGATGCAACAGCCGAAAATCCCTCGGATGATATGCTCGCCGAAGGCTCGACAAAAGGCTGGTATTATGACCTTGACCCCGTTGCAACAAACCTCAACGACCCCGGTTCGACAAGATACGTCCGTGCGGTCCTGACGCTGGAAATGCTGCCCGAAGCGGATGAAACACAAGGCAGGGCATTCCTCGACACTCAAAAGCCGGTAATTGCGAACATTCTGAATATTTATTTTGCCGGCCTGACTATCGAGGACATCAACAGCGACAAGGATATGAGACGCATTCAGTATGAGCTGGTCGAAATCTTCAACGATTCGATTTATAAAGACTCAAAACCGCTGGTAAAACAAATACTTTTCAGGGAATTCGGCCTGCAATGACAGAAAAACCCAGAAATCAAATTACGCTTGATAAAATCCGGCAGCTTATGAACTACATCGGAGTTCCTAAAGACCCTGCCGAAAAAATTGAAGCGACCGATTACGACTGGACTGTGCCGCACTGCTTCAACAGCGCCGAACTGGAAAAACTTAATGAATTCGCAGGCATTATCGCCCCGGCTCTGACGTCCAGGTTCGACAAGTTTCTGCAAAGCAGTTTCGAAGTCTCAGTAAGTCAAATCACACAGCACTATGCGGAAAAATATATAAGCTCAATTATCGAAGCCCAAAACAAAGATTACTATTTAATCTTAAAAGGGGAAAAGGATTCATCCTGCGGCCTTGTCATCGTTCCGAACGATACCGCGGCATACTGGCTGAAAATACTCCTCGGTGAATCCGAAACAACGCAAAAGGAAATTTCACAGCTTGAAAATTTTCTGCTGGGTGACCTTATCTCACAATTGGCCGACGCTGTTATTATTTCGGATCGCAGGCTTAATCTCACCGCCGCCAAGACACTGCTCAGCGAAAATTTCTCTCTCGACATAGCAGGCAGCGAAGAGCTTTGCAAAATAACTTTCGATATCATGCAGAATGGCAGCGACCAGCATTGCCAGATGCACATCGTGCTGCCCTGTTCAAAATTGCAGCCGATTGTCACAGCGATTTCGAACAAAAAAAAGCTCACGCCCGAGCAGGTGAAAAATATGATACTCGAACACGCAAAGCAGCTTCCCGTCGGGATTACCGCTCGTTTTGCCGAAGCGGAACTCAAGTTCGAGCAAATCCTGACTCTCCAAAAAGGCGACGTCCTTATGCTCGACAAAAAAATCACCGAACCGGTGGAATTAATCGTCGAGGGCAGGACCCGTTACCTTGCTCATACCGCAAAATGTGACGGCAGGCTCGCGGTAAGAATAACTCACGCAAACACAAAGGAAAATTAGAAAATAAAAGGAATCATCGATTATGGCTGATACAGACCAGGCAGTAGAAGAAAAAACAGAACAGGCGGCAGACGGTCAAGCAGATTCCAAAACAAAAGTGCAGACCGTTGACCTTCCCGAAGCAAAAGAGTCCGCCTCGGCGGCTCCGGGCGGAAGCATCGACATACTGCTCGATATGGATGTGCCCGTCACGGTTGTAATCGGCAAAACGCAGATACCCGTGCGAACGCTGCTGCAGCTCGGCCCCGGCTCGGTGCTGAAACTCGACCAGCCCATCGACCAGCCCGCCGAACTGTTCCTGCGCGACACAAAATTCGCGACCGGTACAATCGTCGTCGTCGAAGACAAATTCGCCGTAAGAATAGATGAAATTATCTCGTTCGCAGGAACTAAAGAAAAAAATTAAAAATTTAATGTATTAAAGAAAACTTTCGACAATGGCAGCAGCTAAAACAGAATTATCACAGTCACGCCACTCCTTATACAGCAATATAGTGCTGGCGTTCAGCTTAATGACCGTTCTCACCACACTGCTGGTTCGTCTGCCCGCCCCGATACTCGATTTACTCCTTGCCTGCAGCATCTCACTGTCAATAGCGGTACTGATTATCACGCTGTCTTCAAAAGAATCGCTCGAGCTTTCAACGTTTCCGTCATTACTGCTTTTTGTAACACTGTTTCGCCTTTCATTAAACGTCGCATCGACAAAACTTATACTCCTGGAGGGAAACGCGGGAAAAATCATACAGACCTTTGGCGATTTCGTCGCGGGCGGCAGCTTCGTGGTCGGACTGGTCATTTTCCTGATTCTCGTCGTTGTGCAGTTCGTCGTAATCACCAAAGGCGCCGAACGAATAAGCGAAGTATCGGCGAGATTCACACTCGACGCGATGCCGGGAAAGCAAATGGCCATCGACGCCGACCTCAATGCCGGGCTGATTTCCGAAACCGATGCGAAAGAAAGACGGCAGAAAATCGTCAAGGAAAGCGAATTTTACGGCGCTATGGATGGTGCCAGCAAATTCATCCGAGGCGACGCGAAAGCCGGCCTTATCATCACCGCGATTAACATCATCGGCGGAATCTCAATCGGATACACTCACGGAATGACGGTCGGAGAAGCCGTTAGAACCTATTCTATACTGTCAATCGGCGACGGCCTTGTCAGCCAGATACCTTCAATCATTATTTCAATAAGCTCAGGTTTCCTCGTAACAAAAATATCTTCCAAAAACAGTCTCAGCGAGGACCTCAATAAACAATTTCTTAAAACAAGCCAGCCTCTGCTGATTGCCTCGGTAATAATCATCGCGATGGCGTTGGTGCCGGGCCTGCCGAAACTGCCCTTCATTTTAATCGGCGCCGGAGCCGCGGCTGTATCACGGTACATCAGCAAAGCGGAAAAAGAATCTGCGATTAAGAAACCGGCTGCTGATAAACAAACAAAACAGGAAAAAGAACCCGTCGAGGAAATGCTCGACATCGACCGCATCTGCGTACAGGTCGGCGTAAGACTCGTCTCAATGGTCGACCCCCGCAAAGGCAGCACCATATTCGACCGCATCGGAGCGCTGCGAAGAAGATTCGCTCAGCAGTTCGGTGTCGTTGTCCCGCTCGTCCGCCTGCGCGACAATATCAATCTCGAATCGACGAGCTACCAAATCAGAATTTTCGACCACACCGTCGCAAATGGAAAACTCGAACCGGGAATGTTCCTCGCGATGGATTCCGGCAACGTCCAGAAAAGAGTCAAGGGAATCGAAACAACCGAGCCGGTATACGGATTGCCGGCGATATGGGTGGCCCCCGCCGACAAAGAACAGGCCGAGCTTAACGGCTACACCGTAATCGACCCCGAATCGGTCTTCATCACGCACCTCGCCGAGACGCTCAAACGTCACGCAGGCGAAATCCTGACCCGCGAAGACGTCCAGCTTCTCGTTGACAGGCTGAGAAAATCTCAGCCGACGCTTGTAGGCGATTGTATCGGCGAACTAATTTCCGTCGGCCTGCTCCAGCGCATATTGAAAAATCTGCTCACTGATAAAATTCCAGTCAGGCAGCTTTCGACAATAATTGAAACCCTCGCAGAGAATATTTCTAAAACCAAAAACGCCGAAGTCCTGACCGAAATGGTAAGAAAAACTCTCTGCCGAACGATAACAGAAATTCATAAAACCGATGATAATAAAATTATCGCTCTCGCGCTTGAGCCGGCCTTGGAACATCAGTTAATTTCATCACTCAAGCAGCAGGCCGACGCTCTCAATCTTGCCGTGCCCGCCCAGGTTACAATGGAAATCTGCCAGAATCTTGCTCAAGCCTGGAAAAAAGCGATGGACAACGGAAAAGACAAGGTGGTGCTGCTTTGCGATTCGAGATTACGGCTGCCGCTTGCCGCGATGCTCGTAAGAACAATACCGCCTTTATCAGTAGTGGCGTACGACGAAATAGTGCTCGGAACTATAATCGAGCCGGCTGAAACAATATCGCTGTCACAGATGCAGCTGCTCGGCTCCAATGAACTCGAATTAGTAACGGCATAATGGAAAATCCAAATGGCTGAAATAAACAAGAGGATTACTGATGCTTCTTAATCAAAAAAGAACCGCTGCCGCTGCCGCTGTGCTGGCGTTTTTTACAGTCAGCATAATCGCGGCTGCTTTTAAAAACTGTCCGTTTACCTGCTGCAAACGTGCGTTAATTGCAATGGCCGCAGCTTATTTTTTCACGGCTATAACAGTAAAAATCATAAATATCATTTTGCTCGACGCGATTATCTCAAAGCAGCTTGATAAAACGCTTAACAGAAACGTGAACAGGAACAGTGTCTCGAATGCCGGCTGATATTGTAACAGAAGAATATAGAGCTACCTCCGCAAAGGCTGCAAAAAGCCTGAAAACCACCGCCCTGCGCGCTTACAAATCGCAAAAGCAAAAATCGGCAGTTGACGACCAAATCCTCGAGCTGCTCCCAATGGTCTCCGCAATCGCAAATCGGGCAGTTGCATATCTCAAGCCGCCGCTTGCTTTCGAAGACATAATCGCGGCCGGCACCGTCGGCCTGGTAAAAGCCGCAAGAGACTACAATCCCGCAAAACAGGCAGAATTCAAAACATACGCGTATATTCGTATCAAAGGAGCCATTCTCGACGAACTGAAAAAATGGGCCTTCCTTTCGCCTGAAATGGCAAAACAGGTCAGTACCGCAAACCAGACAGCAGCCGCGTTCGAACGGCGAACCGGCACCGTACCGACGGATGAGCAGCTTGCCGAAGAGCTTGGCGTTTCCGCCGACAAACTGGGCGAGATACTCCAAAACAACAGGGCAAAATTATTTCTGTCGCTCGACGCAACTGAGGAACATTCCTGCTCGCTTTTGCAAAACATTCTGTGCGATAAGCAAAACTCCCCGCACCAAAACATAGAAGAGGCTGAATTAACAGAACAGCTTGCCGCTGCGATAACGGAACTGCCGGAGAAAAAAAGGCAGATAATAATTCTTTATTACCAGCAGCACTTAACTATGAAACAAATCGCACAAGTGCTGGAAGTCACGGAATCTCGCGTCAGCCAGCTTCACGCCTCGGCTATTTTCAATCTTTCTGGTAAATTAAGGCGGTGGAAAAATGCCTGATAACAACTACAACTCTATAAAGCCTGTCGAATCACTGCCGAGCCTTGTCGGGACAAACCCTGTCAATCCCCGCAAAAAAAGACAGTCGAAACAAAATCAAAACAGCCGCCGTGAACACAACCAG
Organism: Phycisphaerae bacterium; assembly: GCA_041657685.1. Classification (GTDB taxonomy): domain Bacteria; phylum Planctomycetota; class Phycisphaerae; order Sedimentisphaerales; family Anaerobacaceae; genus JBBABK01. The sequence goes on from JBBABK010000044.1 coordinate 8,713, forward strand.
CAGAACAAACAGCAGGAGCCTGATAGGGAAGATGAGCCGGATAGCGAACTGAACTATAGAATGGATTTCAAAGCATAATGAAATTTTAAAATCAAAATAAGGGCGCAAGACAAAATGGAACGAATATTAAAAAGCAGTGATTTCGAAATGGCCGGCAAAGTGCAGCTGCCAGGCTTTGCCGCCAACGGCTCACCGTCTATGAAAACCGCTGCCGTTTCGAGTCCGGCGCAGGCAGCCGTTGTGGAAAACAACTCGGAATTTGCGCTCATAGAGGTTACCTGCCCCTGCGGCCAAAAAACAGTAATCAAATGCGAGTATGTTCAATAAAAAATGTTAGGAGAAATAAAATGAAAAAACACATCCTGGTACTCATGCTTCTGAGCTTGTTAATACTGCCGGTCATCTTCGGATGCTCCGGCAGTCAGAACCCGGTAAAAATCGTCTTCCCGCCCGAGTTCGGCGAAGAACAAAAGCCGCAAAACACCGCCAATCAAAAACGATTCGAACAACAAACAGAAACGAATCAGACCGGCTCCATCAGCGCCGCTATAAAGCTTTCGGAAAAATGCGATCAGCTCTCCGATGAATCGAACAAGCTGAAGGAGCAAAACCAAATCCTGCAGCAGGAAAATCAGCAAATACAAACTAAATTGCAGCAAACGGAAAATGAACTCGCCGCGGCTCAAAAAGAGCTTAGCCAGGCTAACGACCTCATTATGGAAATGCAGGTCGAGGTAAACGGATGGAAATCCGACGTGCTCGGCTTCAGAGAAGAAATGCGGCAGGCTGATATCGCCCAACTGCAAACACTGCAGAAAATCGTCGAACTGCTCGGCGGCGAAACTCCTCAGCAGCTCGCTTCCGCAAATACAGTAGACGAAGATTTGAATAATCAATAAATTTCGATACGGATTTTAAAAATGAAAAAAACAATCATTGCAGTATTATTCATTTTTACATGCGGCTGTTCGATATACCGCTCGCCGGTTCCCAGCGGAGATTACTATTACCTCCACCCGGACGCGGATATGAGCGAAGTAGGCAAAGTCGTGCTGATTGAACTGAAGAATAAATCTTCTTACCCGCAAATCTCGATGGACGTCACCAACTCCCTGTTCGAGGAAATACAGAAAAAACAGTACTTCAGCGTGCGAGTAGTCCCCGAAGATGACCCCGCACTGCGCTCTCTCGCGATGGACTTCGATGCGGTTAATGATCCTGACAAATATTTAGCTGTCGCAAAAACACTTCAATGCGACGCCGTAATCGTCGGCCAGGTAATCGAGTACACCCCGTTTCCGCACCTTTCCCTCGGGCTTCGAATGCGAATGATAAGATGTATCGACGGCGAACTGCTGTGGGCCTATGAGCAGGTCTGGGACACAGCCGACAAAAAGACCGTCTACAGAATTAAAAAATATCAGGAAACTCAGAGTTGTAAAGGCTCGGAAAAAGTCGAAGAACAGCTAATAACCGTTAGTTCGATAAAATTCGTGAAATTCGTCGCGTACGAGGTGGCATCGACGTTTTAGTTTTGACTGTTTACCGGGAAAAGACCTATAATTCTTAAGACAAATTAATTAGCCAAAAACCTAAAGTTTTAAGAAAAAGCATCGATAATACATTTGAAAAATTGTATTAACGGCTCAATAAAATGATTGATAAAGTAAATACATCACAGTTGCAGGACATTCTGGCGAACGCCGCTGCAAAAAAGGCACGAAATTCCGAGCCGGGACAAAACCGCTCGACCGACGCTTCTCTGCAGGTCGATTATGATGCCCTGATAAAACAGGCCTCGGGCGGTGATAACGAACAGCAAAAAATTCAAAAAGCCAAAGAGCTTCTCGACTCGGGTCAGCTCGATACGCCTCAAAACATCAGCCAGGCTGCAAAAAATATCGCTCAATCGGGCGTTTAATGACTCTTATTGTCACGGGCGGACTATGGACGGTCAATACCGGCAACTGATAAATTCATCACAATCGTTCGCAGTTAAATTTCTTAAAGACTGGTTTTATTATATCACTCAAAGCCTCTACGCAGCCTTCGCCCTGGGAATCTTCATTCTCGCAATCGGCGGTGAAAAAAAAGTTGCTATAAGCTCCCTTGCCGCCACCGCGTTTATAGTCTTCGCAATGCCCAAAGCCGCCTCAGCCAGGTTCAGAAACGTAGTCGGAGGCCATCTGACCGCACTGCTTTGCGGCGTCCTGTTTTTATACATCCCACTGCCGTACTATTTTGAATATCCCTCGGTAGTAGCGCTGGCTTTTTTCATAATGGTCGCTCTCGATTTTGAGCATCCTCCCGCCGCCGGAACCGCCCTCGCCGTCGTTATGCACGAAATTACGACCAGAGATTTTTTCCTGATTCTCGCCGGAGCCGTAATACTCGGCCTTTTGCACACACTGCTTGCAAAACGTCTTAAAGATTTGGTCTGAAACATACCGTAGATTTAACACTCCCACCCGCCATCTTTAATGCCGAAGGAGGGAGTCGAACCCTCACCCCCTTGCGGGGACGGGATTTTGAATCCCGCGCGTCTGCCGGTTCCGCCACTTCGGCCGGAAAGTATCCGGGATTATTGATTATTATTAAATGTTTGTCAATTGCTCAATAAAAAGACAACTTTCACACACGATAAAATTATCAATAATCAATTATTACAATATCTTCCGGCACCGCCGCGACGTCCCTGCGTTTGTCGCCGAGGAGTTTGCGTATTTCGCTGCTGTGTTTGCCGGCTATCTGTTTTAATTCGTCACTGCTGAAACTCGTCACCGCCTTGGCGTTTTCATTGAGCATAACAACCTCGCCGGCCTTGAATGAGCCGCTCACCGAGACAATCCCTTTTGGCAGCAGGCTCTTATTACTTCGAA
>JBBABK010000045.1:0-11550 GCA_041657685.1 Phycisphaerae bacterium
CTCTCGCTCATTCCCGCCTGGTGCTGTATCGCTCCGCTGATTCCAACCGCCACATACAGGCTCGGCCGCACCGTCGTGCCCGTCTGTCCCACCTGGTGGTCATGGTCGATAAACCCCAAATCCACCGCCGCCCTCGTCGCCGCCGGTGCCGCTCCAAGCACGTTCGCCAAATCCCATATCAATTTAAAATTCTCTTTACTCCCCACTCCCGCTCCGCCGGCCACGATTACCCTCGCCGCCTTGAGATTAACCTTCTTCTTGCGCTTTTGCTCTTCCAGAATCGACAAAGGCAAATCAGCCGTGCCAAGCTGCACCTGTTCTTTTACAATCTCGCCCCTGCGCGAAACGTCCGGCTCAGGCATCGGCATCACGCCCTCGCGCACCGTCGCCATCTGAGGCCACCGGTCATAATTTATAATCGTCGCGATAATATTACCGCCGAACGCAGGCCGAACCTGGAACAATAAATTTTTATGTACCTTGCCGTTGCCGGCCTCGGTATGGTCGCCGATTTGCAAATCCGTACAATCCGCTGTCAGCCCCGCCTTAATCTCGCTCGCAATCCGAGGTGCCAAATCCCTGCCCGCCGCCGTCGCTCCATATATCACAATTTGTGGTTTGTGTTTCTCGATTAATTGACAAATCACCTTCGCATAACTGTTAGTCTGAAAATGCTCCAGCAGAGGTTCATCAACCATATAAACCTTATCCGCCCCGTACGCAATCAGCGTCTTGGCCAGCGAACCGACCTCACTGCCGGCAAGCACAGCCGCCAGTTTAACGCTGAGTATATTCGCCAGATGCCTCGCCTTGCTCATTAATTCCAATGGCGTATCTTCCAGCCTGCCTTCGTGCTGCTCGGCGAACACCCACACCTCACCTTTGCGATTCACTTCTATCATTACTGAACCCTGTACCCTGAACCCTGCCCCCTGTTTTAGGCTATCGTTTTATCTTCAATCAATTCGTGTATCATATCAGCAATCGCATCCTCCCTCACCTCGATATCCTTGCTCTCCTTCGCCGCCAGAACCACGCTCTGAATCCGGTGCACCTTCGTCGGCGAGCCGCTCCTGCCGCACCAGTTCAAATCCGCCTCCAGAAAATCAAGGTCCATATACTCGATTAACAATCCCTTGTCCCGCAGCAGCGCACATTTATTTTCCAGAAGTTTCGCCAGCGTATTTTCATCAGCGTCCGGATTATCATTTTTCACCTGCTGCGCAGCTTCCATCATCGTCACCGCGTTTTTATATTTCATCATCCTCTTCGCCGACGCGACGCGAGGCTCATTCGCCTCGCCAGTCACCGTCAATAATACCGGCAGCTTCGCTCGCACCTGCTGCCATCCGTTGCCGACATTCCGCTGAGTGGTGATTTGGTCTTTTTTCAGTTCTATCAATTTCTCGACGTATGTAATCTGTGTAATCCCCAGCTTCTCCGCAAGCTGCGGCCCGACCTGAGCAGTATCGCCGTCAATCGCCTGCCTGCCGCACAGCACAATATCGTAATCCAGCTTATTGACCGCGCAGCTCAATATATAACTCGTCGCCAATGTATCGCTTGCTGCGCATCGCCTGTCCGTTACCAGAATCGCCTTATCCGCGCCGCGATACAGCGCATCGCGCAGCACCGTCGCCGCCGTCGGCAACCCCATAGTTATAACTGTTACAGTCCCGTCGTACTGTTCTTTGATTTGTATCGCCGTCTCAAGTGCGTTGAGGTCTTCAGGATTGAATATCGCAGGCAGCGCAGCACGATTGACCGTCCCGTCATCGTTCATCGCCTTGCCGGTAATCCGCTTGGTGTCCGGCACCTGCTTAATCAATACCACACAGTTATATCCCACCTAAATCTCCTTATTGTTATTGTCCAGCTGCCCGCCGAAGGCCCGTTACTTCGAGTAACTAAGACAGGAATGGTTAGTTTAGCCCCTGCCCCCCAAAAGTCAACCATTTTCGCCCATTCCCGCCGATTGTTTCAAACGCTTTTTTCCGAAATCCGCTGCGGAAAATCCAGCCTCGCAAACTCCTTATGCACCTGCTTCGCCGCCGCGTCATACGCCCTCGTCGTTCGCGACGGCCGATATTTAGCCCCCAAGGCCCTGCTTTGGGGGATTGTTAACATCGAATAACGACGAAATTTTTCTTTGCAATGGATACATAATTGGCCCATAATAAGCATTCACAGGTTGATAGCCCTCAACGCATTGGCGGTTGATGGGGGATTTGATGACGAACGAGACAAATTTCGACTCGGTATTCGGCAAAATGGCCGTCGAGCAGGGATTGTGCACAGACGACGAACTCAAACGTGCGGTCGCAATCCTCAAATCGCGTGCGCCCGATAAGCCGATTCGGCTGCAGGACCTGATGATAGAACTCGGCTTCGTCACCAACTCGCAGGCCGACCGGCTCAAGGCCTTCTTCAAAGAATCCCGCACGACGCCGCACCAAATTCCCGGCTATCAGGTGTTGGGCAAGCTCGGAGCCGGCGCAATGGCCGTCGTGTATCGGGCCAAACAGCTAAGCCTGAACCGCGAAGTCGCCATAAAGGTATTGCCCAAGCGGTTTACCGAGAATCCGGAATATGTAAAGCGGTTTTACAAGGAGGGCCAGGCCGCCGGCAAGCTCAATCACCCCAATATCGTACAGGCCGTCGACGTCGGCGAGGCCGGCGGGTATCACTATTTCGTGATGGAGTACGTCAAGGGCAAGAGCATATATGACGACCTCGCCGCCGGCAAGGTTTTCAGCGAAGCCGAGGCGCTCGACATCGCGATACAGGTCGCCAAGGCGCTCGGCCACGCTCATTCGGTCGGCCTGATTCACCGCGACGTCAAACCGAAAAACATAATGATGACCGAGGATGGCATCGTAAAGCTCGCCGATATGGGCCTTGCCCGCGAGACAACCGACCTCGAACTCGCCAAAAGCGAAAAAGGCCGCGCCTATGGAACTCCCTATTATATTGCGCCGGAGCAGATACGCGGCGAGATGGATATCGACGGGCGGGCGGATATTTATGGGCTGGGGGCGACGCTGTATCATATGCTCACCGGGCGGGTGCCGTTTATGGCCGATGACCCGTCCGACGTGATGCGCAAACATCTGCGGGAAGAGCTTGTGCCGCCCGACCATATCAATACATCGCTGAGCGCGGGGATATCGGAAGTGGTCGAGGTGATGATGGCGAAAAATAAAGAGAACCGGTACAGCAACTGCGAAGAGCTTCTGGAAGACCTCGAAGCGGTGCAGGCGGGACAGGCGCCGTATCGGGCGAGGACGAAATTCGACGTGTCGGCTCTGGCACAGCTTGGCAGCGGTGAGGCGGTGGAGGAAGAGGAGTATTATCAGGACCCGGCGGTATTGACGCGGTATAAAATTATGGTCATCGGACTGGGTGCGGCACTGGCAGTAAGTGCGCTGGTAATTATTCTGCTGCTGATAAAGTGATTCAAATCCTAAGTTCGAAATGCTATCCCTATACATCGGGACTAAACCCGTCCTTCGTTCCCGATAAAAAACAATCGGGGATGACGGCGGGCTAAATCAACGACGTAACCCCATCGGTATCCGCCGCAGGCGGAGGGGGTATTTGCGAGCGGCTAACGACTGACGACCATCGACTAACTATTGACACCCGCCCCATTTTCCCGCATCTTTGTTTTATCTTGCGTGCGATGTGGAAAATCCTATAATTTAATTCAGCGAGTTCATTGGTCTTTCATTTACCTGAATTTGAGGCGGATTATGTCAAAGCAAAAAATTATAACCAAGAATAATTATATAAATCAATTATTTGAGGGCGATTGCTTAGATATTATGGAGCATTTGCCTGAGCATTCCATAGACATGGTTTTATGTGATCTACCATATGGAACTACGCAAAACAAGTGGGACTCGGTAATCCCGTTGGATAAATTATGGGAAAGATATGGCCGTGTTGTTAAAACAAACGGGGCAATAGTATTAACTTCACAAGGAATATTTACCGCAAAACTTATTTTAAGTAATGAGCGTTTTTTCAAATACAAAATTGTTTGGGAAAAATCAAAGCCAACCAATTTTTTGAATGCAAAAAAACAACCTTTGCGTAAACACGAAGATATCTGTGTTTTCTATAAAAAACCACCAACATATAATCCTCAGATGGGGATAGGGAAAGCTTATTCAAAAGGAGTTCGAAAAAGCCAATTCACGGGTAGTTATGGTAATTTTAAGCCGGTATTAGTAGAGAATGAAAGTGGGCTTAGATACCCAACCGATGTTGTGTATTTCAAGACTGCAGAAAGTGAAGGGTGTGGCACTGTGTGGCATCCTACCCAGAAACCTGTAGAACTTGGAAGATACCTTATAAGAACTTTTACAAACCCCGGTGATATTGTACTTGATAATGCATCTGGGTCAGGCAGTTTTTTACTTGCAGCAATGTTGGAACAAAGAAATTTTGTTGGAATAGAAAAGAATCAGGATGCGAAACTTTTTAAAGATGAATATGTCGATCTAGTTGATATTTCTAAGGAACGATTGAGAATCGCTTATTGGAATAATCAAAAATTAATGTTTTCCAAGAATCTTGAAAGAGTCGGCCTAATCAGGGAATTTGCAAAAAATGAAAGACTTAGGGCTTCGATATAATGAACGCTCATGGGCTATTGATCTAATTTCTTATATCAATAGCCAGATTTCTCAAGATGATGCAATTCAACATGCGGGTGGGGAATGGACACTGTCCAGTGAAACCCAAAGTTTATTTCCTGATGTTCTGTTGTTTGGAGACCAATCTAAGGGCAATGTTTTACAGGGGTGGGAGTTAAAGTTGCCGGATACGCCTATTCAGGATAATGTTTTTATTGATAAAGCAAAAAATAAGGCGATCATTCTCGGGCTAGATAGTTTTGTTGCATGGAACGCACAATCTGCTCACTTATACATCAAAAACACGGAACGAGATATTTTTGAACTTCATAATGAACCTTTATACCACAATACTGATTTGAGAACGAGACAAGATGTAGAGAATCGCCCGGATTTGTGGCAAGAAGCAGCACGAATAATCTTGAAAAAGTTGAATAGCTTTTTCATCTCCGGGGTAATTGTTGGTACATCGCCAGACGCTATTTTCAAAAACGAATCTTTCATTGTACAATTGCTTTCATGTCAAAGCGAAGTCAAAGCGTTTATAGATCAAAAAATAATAACTGATGGACAGTTTGACGCTAAAGTAAAATTGTGGTGGAAATATGTTAAAAATCAATACCCTGGCTATAGTTCTCCGAGCGTTGCTTTAGCTTTTTTCGTTTTGTTAAGATGGTTTAACAGATTTGTTTTTTCAAACATTCTTAAAGCATACAATATTCCATTGAAAGATATTGAAAAAATTAAAGAAGAAACCTCTGTTGAAGACGCCTTGTCATTCTTTCATAATGCCAGCTTAACAAGAGATTTTTGGCACGTTCTCGGGCCGGCCGATTTTGATGCCATGATACCAGAACGTGTTTGGAAAATTCTTTTATCATTTAATGATTTTCTGCAACAGTTTAATTTTGGTCAGATTGATAGGCCTGTTCTGCAAAGTATTTTAAAATCAGTACTTTTATCGTCGATTAAGAAGGCGGCTGGTATTTATGCAACCCCTCCTGAATTAGCTCATCTGTTGGTATTGCTTTCATTAGATGACAAAAGTAGTACTGCAATAGACCCATTTTGCGGGACAGGTACTATCGTAAAAGCAATTTTAACGATAAAATCCGATTTTAATATCGCAGGATATCAAGCAGCGCAATCAACATGGGCTTGTGATAAATTTGCGTTTCCCGTGCAAATATCGACTCTTATGATTTCTTCACCAGAAAATATGAAGGAACCTTTGCGAGTATTCACACATGATGCTCTAACGCTTTCTCCCGGCGAAAAAATATCTTTCATAAATCCTTCAAATGGTGAAAAACAGAATATTGAGATACCACGCTTTTCTGCAATTATATCTAATTTGCCATTCATTCAATTTGAAGATATTGAAGAACTTAACAGGCTTGTTAATCAAAAAATTGCTGATTTTTACAACAGTCACTCGGTTGAACGAGAGTGTCGACTGGATGGCAGAAGTGACTTTTACGCTTACGTTCCTTTCATCCTTTACGATTTGCTTGAAGATGGCGGACGCCTTGGAATTATAATTTCAAATTCTTGGCTTTCAACTGGGTGGGGAATAAAGTTTAGGGAACTGTTACAGGATTTTTACACAATTGAATGCATTGTAACATCTGCAAAAGGAAGATGGTTTTCAAATACCGATGTTGTTACTAATTTATTGATATGCCAAAAGAAAACCCAGGATACTCCTAAGCAGATAAAGTTTGTTGCAACCCAAAAACAATTATCTGAATCAAACGTCGGTGATGTTGCCACAGATATTCTTGCTAATAGTCCTGACTCTGATAATGCTTATATAAATATAATACCAGAAAGCCAGCTATCGGTTATAGATTCTTTAAATATCGGTTGGACAAGCTGCTTTGCCGATATGAGTTGGCTTTTAGAACATTTAGAAAAATTAGAGTTGCTGTCTAATCATATGCTTATTCCAAGAGGAGCAAGGCGGGGATGGAACGATTTGTTTTATCCTTCACAAGAGTATTGGCCATCAATAGAAGATATATTTTTAAAGCCGGTATTAAAAACGATAAGAGGTAAATATAATTTGACTGTTTCTGCTGACCATAAAGCATTTAGTTGCTCACATTCAATGGAAGAACTAAATGCTGATGGATACACCGGAGCACTTGCTTGGATAAAACGATATGAAAATGGGGTGAATACGAAGGGAAAACCTTTAGTTAAAGTTTTAGCTCGGAGCAATTTAAAATGGTATGAAATGGATACTAGCACAAAAACTGATTTTGTACTATCGGTTAATCCTGATGATAGACTTTTTATCGCAAAAACTAATGAACCAATATTTGTTGACCAACGTTTGGTTCGAATCGTAAGGGAGGATAATAATACTAACATGAAACTTCTTCATGCCCTTATGAATTCATGCATCTCTATGTTTTTAATTGAGGCTCTCGGTTTTGGTCGAGGTCTTGGTGTGTTAGATATAAATGCCACAAAAATCAGAAGAGGCTTTCGCATCCCAAGGCTGGATTTAATTGAACAACAAGCCGTTTGTGAAATAATAGATGCTTTTTCGCCTCTCTGTGACCGTGAAGTTTTGCCTGTTACTGAAGAAATTCAGCAAGCTGACCGACAAAACTTTGATAAGGTAATTCTTCATTCGATAGGAATACCTGAAGATATATGCAATGATATCTACTCAGCTCTCTTGACTTTGTATAATATACGCAAATCTGTGGACCAATAAATACCTCTCATTCTATAATTACCAGATAAGAATTTTCACTGTTGACAAGAAATCCGCATTTTTCCGCAAAAAACCGCGGACAATGCCCGCGGCTAATAAGATATTTCCCCGTCGTTCCGATAGACGACATCGGGGGTGAAAATTAGGGAAGAACCCACGGCACAGGTCCGTGGGCTAAACCGGAAGAAAAACCCCGGCACATTCCGATAAAAAACAATCGGGAATGATGGCGGGGCTAAATATAAACGACGTACCCCCTCGGCAGGCCGAGGGGCTAAATATAAATATTAAAGACAATAAAAGATAAACGGGTATGGCGAAAACTCTCGGATTTATGCTGACGTGGACTACGTATGGAAGCTGGCTGCAGGGCGATAATCGCAAGTATGTAAAAGATGGCAAAATACTCGATGGCGATGAAAAACTTTACGAAATATGCAAACATCTGCAAAAGTCACCGGCCGTCAAGTTAAACCGTAACGATAGACAAATCATCCAACGTGCTATTTTATCCGAGGCCCAACGTATTAAACTCGAAGTCGGCGCACTGGCTGTATGCAGTAATCACGTTCATTTACTTTTGCGGTATTCGCCAATGCCGATAGGCAGTCTTGTGAGCAGGTTCAAAAATGTTTCTACATTTGCATTAAAACAACACGGCAGGTCGGAGAGGGTATGGACAAGAGGTTTTGACAAACGGTTCTGTTATGACAATGACCGATTCGATGCATATATCAAATACATCAATAAACATAATGTTTCTTCTCCACGTTAAAAACATTTAGCCCACAGGACCAGCCTGTGGGGTGAAAAAGGTCAAAAAGACCGTACCCCCCAAGCAGGACTTGGGGGCTAAATATAAACGACGTACCCCCAAGCAGGACTTGGGGGCTAAATATAACAGCATAAAAGCCCGTTTTTGGGTGAAAAAGGGCGATTCGTGAGTTTTTTTAGAATTTTTGTTAAATTATTAGAAAACATTTGACACATATTAAGCATTTGGTTAAAATAAGGGTCGGTTCACAGCACCGTGGACTGATTAGTCGCCCGGCGTTAGTCGCTGGTCGCTCGTTTCAAATCAAAAAGCAAAAAGTAAATTGTAAAAATACATTGCAAAAATCAAATCTTTAGATCAACCCCCGCTGGTTTGTCCCAAACCAATTCCTGTTGGTTTGTATTCAAACCAAGACACAAAGGGATCAAGACGCGGGGGCAGGCAAGGGATAAAGCACATCCTAATGTTCAAAACAAGAACCCGCGACCATGCCGCGGGCTAAATGATGCGGAGATTCAGCGTCACAATCTGTATTCCCGAAGCGGTTTACCGAGCGGGGGTAAAAGTGCTCCTGCTCGGCAGGCGGATGAGGTACGGGTACGCGTTTCGCAAGATTCCGCTGACGAGAGGGATGTTCGCGAAAGTTGACCAAGCAGATTATGAGCGGCTGGCGATGTATAAATGGTACGCGACGAGCGCGAGGAACAGAGGGGAAAAAATATACGCAGAGCGGAGCGAAGGAGGACGAAAGACCAAACGCAATATCCTGATGCACAGGGAAATAATGCTACAAGTAAATCCTAAATTCGAATATCTAAATCCTAAACCCGTCCTTCGTCCAAAAGACGGGACTACGGAGGGCAGGCAAATTCAAATAACCAAAACTCCAAATTCAAAAAGGAAAAGCGAATTGTATGTTGACCATATAAACGGGGACGGGCTTGATAATCGTCGTGCGAATCTGCGTGCGGCGACGCCTAAGCAGAATGTGTGGAATTCGAGGGGGTATGGGAGGAGTAAATATAAGGGAATATGGCTGGACAAGAGCAGCGGGAAATGGTGCGCGAGGATTAAGGTCGGAGACAAAGTTCGGAATCTGGGGCGATATGTTGATGAGGAGACGGCGGCACGGGCTTATGACGCGGCGGCGAGGGGGGTGCATAAGGAGTTTGCGAGGCTGAATTTTCCGGGCGTTAAATAAAGAGATAACTTGACGGAAGGCGGGGCGGAAGTTAGGTTAGAACGGGATATAAAGGGGCATTGAATTAACGAATGTAATTTTACGGGAGGCATCTATGTCTGAACTGAGTGAACACATCAAAAAAGCGGATTGGAAAACTGAAAAACACGTGCCGGTAATCGAATGTGCAGATTCGGTAAAAGCGGGTGAGGTGTTCAGCGTTAAGGTGACGCTGGGCAAGGAAATTGCGCATCCGAATACGACCGAGCATCATATTCGCTGGATTAGTTTGTATATGCACGCAGCCGGCGAAAAATCTATGTACCAGGTGGGGCACGTGGAATTCTGTGCGCACGGCGAATCGGTTGACGGCGCGAACCAGGGGCCGGTGTATACGCATCACGAGGCGACGGTTACTATGAAAACGAATAAGCCGGGCGTGCTGCACGCGATGGCGTATTGCAATATCCACGGGCTGTGGGAATCGAGTAAGGAAATCGGCGTCGGGTAAAAGTTGTAGTTCGTATTTGTGAAAGGCTCAGTTGTGGACGGCGCGATAGCGGTAGCGGATAATGTTTTTTGGGTCGGCGCGAATGACCGGCAGACGGATTTGTTCGAGGGGATTTGGCCTTTGCCGCGAGGGGTTTCGTACAACAGCTACCTGATAATCGATAAAAAAGTCGCGCTGATGGATACCGTCAAGAAAAGTTCGCTGCCGGCGCTGCTCGAGCATATAAAAAGTGCCGTGGGCGATGCCGGCAAAATAGACTATCTTGTAATTCACCATCTCGAACCGGACCATTCCGGCTCGGTTCCGTTTTTGAGGCAGGTGTTTCCGGAGATGGAAATAATCGGCAATGAAAAGACGGCGCAATTTCTGGAACACATATACGGCATTACCAGCGGCGTGCGGATTATCAGGGAAGGCGATGAACTGGAACTCGGCCGGCGAAAATTGAAATTCTATATGACGCCGATGGTTCACTGGCCGGAAACGATGATGACTTATGAGAGCGGGGACAGGATTTTATTTTCTGGTGACGCGTTCGGCGGGTTCGGGACGCTGGACGGTGACATATTCGACGATAAGCTTGATATTAATTTTTACGAGGATGAAATCCTGCGGTATTTTTCGAATATCGTGGGCAAGTACGCGGGGCCTGTGAGCAAGGCGATTGAAAAACTGAGCGGTCTTGATATCGGGATTGTCGCGCCGACGCACGGGCCTGTGTGGCGAAAATGTCCGGGCGAGATTATCCAGCGGTACGCGAAGTGGAGCAGGCAGGAATCGCAGCAGGGGGTGGTTGTCGCGTTCGGTTCGATGTACGGCGCGACCGAGCGGATGACCGAGGCGGTGACGGCCGGCGTCCGCAAAGCAGGGATTCGCAATCTTGTCGTGCACGACGTTTCGCGCAGTCACGTATCGTATGTGATACGCGACGCGTGGCGGTATCGCGGCCTGGTTCTGGGATGCCCGACGTATGATACGGGGATTTTTCCGCCGATGGATGCGCTGGTTCGGCTGCTGGAGGAAAAGAAGCTGAGCAAGCGAGTTGTAGGGCTGTTCGGCAGTTACGGCTGGTCTGGCGGCGGGGTTAAGGGGCTGCGGCAGTTTGTTGAAAATACGAAGCTGGAGCTGGTCGAGCCGGTGGTTGAGGCGAGGTTTTCAGCGACGGCCGAGCAGCTTGCGTTGTGCGAACAGCTCGGGCAGAATGTCGCCGAAGCAGTATTGCACGAGTAAATATAAAAAATAAAAACCCCCAACATAAAGTTGGGGGCTAAACGATATATTCAAACGTGGAATTTTCGCAGGGTTATTCTTCCTGCTGTTTTTCCTTCTGGTGAGCGGCGATGACCTGTGCCTGGATGTTCGGCGGGACAGGTTCGTAATGGCTCAGTGACATCGAATAGCTGCCTCGGCCGCCGGTGACTGATTTCAACTGGCTGTTGTATTGGGTGACTTCCGAGAGCGGGACCTGCGCCTTTACGACGAGCATATTGCCTGCGAGCATTTCCTGGCCCGACACCCGGCCTCTGCGTGAGGCAAGATCGCCTGTGATGTCACCCATATTTTCAGCGGGGACGGTGACTTCGAGATTTACAATCGGTTCGAGCAGAACGGGCTTGGCTTTTTGTATTGCGTCTATAAATGCGCCTTTGCCGGCTGCACGGAACGCGACTTCCTTCGAATCGACGGGGTGATGCTTACCGTCATAGACTGAAACTT
>JBBABK010000046.1:0-11532 GCA_041657685.1 Phycisphaerae bacterium
GAGCAGGAGTGAACGAAGCAAGCATCCGGGATTTGAAACTGCCCGATGTACCGATGAGTAAACGTGTTTCATTGATGCTGCGGGAAATGAAAAAATATGTGCGGATTTTTGAAAAACAAAATTTTGGTCAGCTCGTTCTCAGCGCCAAAAGCGCTGACCCGCTGCGGACGATAGAAATCAACCGTCTCATTGCGGAAAATTTTGATTATCCGATTCACCTCGGATTAACCCACGCAGGCCTGCCCGAAGATGCCGAAATCCCTTCAGCGGTATCAATCGGCACGTTGCTTGCCGAAGGCATAGGCGACACAATCAGGGTCAGCATCGCCGGCAATCCGCTCGTAGAAGTCGATGCTGCTAAAAAAATTCTTATGTCTCTTGGTCTTTACGAACGCACCGAGCCGGAACTGATAGTTTGCCCGACGTGTGCGCGTGCTCAGGTTGACATTATTTCATTTGCGAGAAAAATTAAAAAAGCGTTGCGGGGAATTCATAAACCGCTGCGAATCGCGGTAATGGGCTGCATTGTTAACGGCCCCGGCGAAGCGAAAGACGCCGACCTCGCAGTTTGCGCAGGAAAAAACAAGGCATTTCTCTACCGCAAGGGGAAAAAAATAGCTGATGTTCCCGAAAAAGAAATTTTGCCCGTACTTTTAAAACAAATCGAACTTATCAGATAAGGTCAGCTTCTTCGATTATTGTTTTGGCTTTCAGAATATCGCTCGAATTTCCCGAATATCATTTTGCCCTGTGCCGTCTGCAGCGAGCTGGTGACACTGATAGCAACGTCTTTTCCGATTTTATCGCTTGCGTTTTCGATAACCACCATCGTGCCGTCAACCAGATATCCAATTCCCTGTGTAGGCTCTTCACCTGATTTGATAACCCTTACATCCATCAATTCACCCGGCAGCGCAATGGTCTTGAGTGAATTTGCCAAATCATTCAAATTCAACACGTCAACATCGCGAACCTGCGCGACTTTGGTCAGATTAAAATCGGTAGTAGCCAGTCTGCCGTCCCGATGCTTCGTAAATAAAACCAGCTTCTGGTCTACACCGTGCAGCTCCTCAACTCCCGGAACATCCTCGTCATCGATTTCGATATCAATCGACGGGTCTTTCTGCATCTTATTAAGTATCTCCAGCCCCCGCCTGCCGCGGTTGCGTTTTAGTTTGTCAGCGGAATCAGAGATTAACTGCAATTCGTTCAGCACGAACCGCGGAACCAGCAGCGGCGCATCGAACAATTTACTGTGATACAAATCCGCAATCCTGCCGTCGATTATAACTGACGTATCAAGAATCAAGGGCCTTGCGCCTTTGGTCTGCTTGGCGAATTCGACATAAGGAATAACAAACCGCACATCGTCTTTGGTGCGAATTACAATACTTATAACCGTATAACAAATGCAAATACCAAGCATCCACTTCAACGCCATTACCGCCTCAGGCCCAAGGTCGAACCTGTAACTTTTTGCGAGTACGTCTACTACCGGCGCCAGCACCACGCTTATCAGGACTCCGACCAGCAGCCCGAAAAACACACCCGCAAGCGCAGCCAGCTTCCGTTTTGGCGTAAGAATATCCACTGCAAGTGCCACTATCATCAACCCGAATCCACCCCAGAATACCGCCCAAAAATCCACATTGCTGACCGCCACGCCGGTACTCGTCACGCTAAGAAGCATAAACACAAATATGATAATAACAAGGACCCCTCGAAGTACCCACAGCAATAACATTTTTATTACCTCCAATATGAAATTATAAAAATGAGTATATAATAATCGAAGTGATTATAGCCCCAATGCATCGCATCTTCAAGTGCCAAGCTTATATTGAATATTTTAGAATCATCACGGCTGAACAAGCGTCACAGGGGCAATTTCTTCGAGTTGTTTTTGGAGTTTATCGGCCTGGCCCACCACAATAATAATCAGCTTATCCGCCGTCAATTTCTCGTTTGTCAGTCCGACGCAATCCTCACGCTCTGCATCCGCTATCCCGTCCAGCAGCCGCTGCAGATAGTCGCTGCCGAGATTCTGCGATTCTATCAGCCACAAATCATCCGCAACCTGGCCGGGAGTCTCTCTGTCCCTGACAAAACCGCCGAGAATATACGATTTACTTTCGTCAAGCTCTTTGTCACTGGGAGGGACTGCTTTGAGTCTTTGGACTTCCTCGATAATCGCCCGTACCGCCTCGGCCGTCGATTCGGTCTTGCTGAACGTGCCTATCTTAAAAGCGCCTGCGAACCTGTTCGCCTCGTATCCGCCCCAGACGGCATAAGTAAGACCTTTCTGCACGCGAATTGATTCGTTCAGCCTGCTGTTAAAAGACCAGCCGAAATAATTACTCACTACCCTGCTGACAAAATAATCATCATCTTGCCTCGTGATACCAAGCTGTCCCGCCCTGATTTGGCTCTGAATACTGCCCGGCCTGTCAACAAGATATATATGCATTTGCTTAGGCTGTGATAACTGCGGCAGAATCGGCTGCGGCTCAGTTCCTGCAACTCGCCAGTCCCCGAAAGTCTTTTTCGCAAACGCGACAGCTTCGTCATTATCTATGTCACCGGCAAAAATCAAAACCGAACTGTCCGGCCGAACATTTTTCGCCCACCAGCTTTTAATATCATCAACCGCTATCGCGTTAACATCACTAATTTCACCCACTGCCGTTCTTGAATATGGATGTTTACCATATAATTCCTTGCGGAATTCCTTTTCAGCGATATATTCCGGTGCAGCCGATGAAACTTCAAGCCCGGTTATCACCTGCCTGCGTAATTTTTCAAGTTCATCCGACGGGAAAATCGGCCGGCGCACCACCTCGCCCATCAATTTCATCCCCCTGTCAATATTGGCAGTCAGGGTGGTCATTGTCACCATACTTGTATCCATCGAACCAGAACCGTTCAGTCCAATCGCATATGTTTCAAGCTCATCGGCAAGCTGCCCTTCAGTGTAATTTTCTGTCCCCTTGGTCAGCATCTGCATCGCCATCGAACACATCCCCGGCTTGTGCTCGCTCCACGCTCCGCCAAGAAATCCGAGATCCACAATAACAAAAGGCACCTCTTTATTCGTTACCACTAAAACTTTCATTCCGTTATCCAGTACCGTCTCGCTGTAAGCCGGCATCACATTTTCAATATGCGGTTTGGCAAAAGGCGCCGATTCGGGATAACCACTCGGCCGAACTTCCCCGACCCTTCCGGGCGGCGGAGCCTGAATTTCCGGCTTTGCGGTTATAGATGATTCATCTTCATCGGCCTTGCTGAACATCGCCCCCAACAGGTTGCGTTCAACTTTTATTTCCACCGCTCTTTGCGGCTCGAAATACTCTTTCGCCACGCGCAGAATATCATCGGCAGTAACAGCTTTGATATCATCGATATAACTGTTCACTCTCGATACGTCGCCCATTTCAACGGCGGCACTGCCGAGCAGCCTCGCTTTGCTTTGCACCTTTAAATTGTCGGTGACAACCCCGCGAAGCAGCTGATTCCTGGCCTTGGTTAGCTCTTTCTCGCTGACCGGCTCATTGCGAAATCTTTCCACCTGCTGAACTACCAGTCCAAGTACCTGATTCGGGTCCGAACCGACCGGCGGCAGCAATGCACCGGCCCCGAACAATCCGTCCTGTTCCAGATTATAACTTGCCGCTTCGGCTGCGACCGCCAACTGTTTATCAGCTACAAGCTGCCTGTATAACCTGCTGCTGTTGCCGCTGCCGAGAATTTGCGCAATAATATCGAAGACAACCGCGTCTTTATCCGCTAACGGAACCGTTCGGTAAACAACCCCAACGCCTGGTGCAGGAGCGTTGTCCTCTTTCAATGTCACCTGCCGCTGCTTACGCTGCTCGGGTTCTCTAATATCCACTCTTTGCGGTTCCGGGTATTTCGGAATCCAGCCGAAATATTTTTTCGCGGCTTTTTGCGCCTCCTCGTGCGTCACCGCCCCTGCTATTACCAGTGTCGCGTTGCTCGGCACATAATACTTCGTCCAGAAATCCCGCAACTCCTGAACGCTCGATGCACGCAGGTGCGGTATCTTTCCTATCGGCGTCCACCTGTACGGGTGCGCAAAATAAATTGTCGAAAATAAATTTTCATAGAGCGTTCCGTAAGGCTGGTTCATATTCATCCGCCGTTCTTCTTCGACGACCTTGCGTTCGGTATCGAAATTTTCCTGGTTGATATCCAGAAACGCCATCCGCTCCGCTTCGAGCCATAATGCCAAATCCAATTGTTCAGCCGGCAGCGTTTCCAGGTACACCGTCTTATCGAAACTCGTATACCCGTTCGTGTAACCGCCGACCTTCCTGATAAAACCAAAATGGTCCGTAGGCCCCAGCCGGTCGGTGCCCCTGAACATCATATGCTCGAACATATGAGCAAAGCCCTGCCGCTGAGGATTTTCATCTTTCGAGCCGACGTGATACCATACCTGCACCGCTACAATAGGAGTCGAAAAATCTTCGAGTGTTATTACATCAAGCCCGTTATCCAGCTTGATTTGCCGGTAATCGAACATTGCGTTCGGACCTGGAACCGTCTGCGATGAAGTATTATGTTGTGTCGAAACAACCGCGGAATTGCTTTCCACTTTTTGATTATTACACGGACAGCATCCTGAAAATCCGAAAGCTGAAATACTCAGTACAATCAAAAACAGGTATAAATTCGAATTGCGGTTTTTCATTTTCAACCCTTAAGTTTATAAATCCATCACCATGTAATTTTCACCATTTCTATAGACTCTCAGCATTGCCAGATATTACGTTAAACCTTGTGGAAAGTTTAACATTATCAACCCCTATTGGATATATCGAAGTGCAAAGTATATTATTTTATAGACATACCAGCAAATAATTGCACAGGAAATAATTCACTGCAAGATAAGCCAATAGCACCGCAGGGAATTAAGCAATCACATTAATACTACTCGAATTCTCTTTCCATTTGGTTAAGTAAAGCCCCCTGAACTTTATACAGTGCGTTGAGATTGCCTAAGCACTGCAGAATCCGGTTACGCTTGGCGTTCGCCTGAGATTTGTCTGCTGATTTTGCAGCGTTATCATTCGACTCGTTCCCCCCGGCATTTTTTACCTTTCCCTCAGCGTTCTGTTCCATTTTTAAATCACTCCTATTGACAAATTTCGATTATGCGTTTAAACTATTTGAAAAATAACGCTTTTGCGTAATATGTCAATAGTATTTTCGCAAATATATAAAAATTATGAAAGATTTTGACGAAAAAGCGGTGATTGGCAGGGTCCGCGAGCTTCGTATCCGGTTCGCGGGCGAGCGAGGCAAGAGTAATTTCGCTCGTTCTCTTGGCATAAGTCCTTCTACATACAGCTATTACGAAGAAAATCGCGTCCCGCCTATCGAAACCCTGCTCGCGATTTGTCAAATCACCGGTGCGGACCTGAACTGGCTGCTCACAGGCGAATCGACTACCGCTTCAGCCGGCCTTCCCCTCTCAGTCCAGGCCAAAGAACTAACAAATAGAATAGCCGAGCTTCTTAATAAGCATTCCGAAATGGCAGAACCCGTTTCAGCGTTTGTCGATTTGCTCTGCGAGAAAAAAGGCCTCGAAAAACAAATAACCCCGGAAAGCAATGGCACAGATTCCACCAAAACCGGCTGGATTCCAGTACTCGGCAGGACCGCGGCCGGTATCGTACACTGCTGGAGCGACACAACGATGCCCGGCTCATCGGAAGCGGTCACCAAAATCGAAGAGCTTGTCAGGCAATATACGGGCAAAGAAATCGTCGGAAAATCAGAGGTCCCGGTCCGTGTTGATTTTCAGCTTGCCGAACTGTCGTCGGCAATTTCGAACACCAATGTCAGCCTTGTGCGGGTTTCAGGAACCGGCCGGGGTCAAACCGTCGAATTCGTTGACTGCGAAAAAATCTCCTCCGTCTTCCCCAACTGTTTCGCCCTGCACGTGGACGGCGACAGTATGTCACCGAGAATTAAAGACGGCGACATCGTAATCGTCAGCCCTTCGGTGCCGGCCTCCGACGGCCAGTTGGCCGTCGCCCGCGTCGCCGACCAAATCGGCGTCACGTGCAAGCTGATTCGCACCACTCCCAAAGGCGTGCATCTTGTCCCGATAAATGAAAAGTACGAAACAAAAATCGTGCCGCACAAGGACCTGCTCTGGGCGGTCTGCGTTCTGTGCCACGTCAATCTTTAAACGATTTCACGCTTATTTTTCCGTCCCTGCGAATTCTAACACTTATTGCCCCGTCTTTTGCGGTATAAAACCACTGCCCGTCAACATCCGGTTTGGCCCTTTGCAGCCGTTCGTAGCTGCTGATTGAACTGCTGGATATAAGGTAATCGGCCGCGATGCTTTTTAGAAATTTCCATCCATCGTTCGGTATCGAGCCGTGATGCGGCACCAGAACAATCTCCGCATTCAAATTTTCATTTTTCCCGAGCAGCTTCTGCTGTGCATATTCTTCGATATCCGCACACAATAAAATTTTTCTTCCTGCGAATTCGATTAAATTCACAACCGATTTATTATTATCAGTGAGTGATTTATCAGCCGCCGCTTTCGCATCAGGCCAAACCGTTTTTATTTTTAATTTCTCGCTTAATTCAATATCACCAATTTTTGTTAACATAATACCTTGTTGCTTCAAACAATCTGCAAGATGCCGAACTGTTTCGGATTCATCGTATTTATTAATAAACGCCTGGCTCGTATAAACGTTTTCGATTTTATGCTCTTTGGCAATTTCCACCAGTCCGTTAAAATGGTCAACGTCATCGTGACTTATCACTGCTGCGTCGAGCCTGCCGATTCCCCTGCTTCGTAAAAATGGCGTCACGACCCATCGGCCAATATTGTCTTTGTATAACGAGCCTGCGTCGAATAAAAATGTACATCCCGGCGACTGAACAATT
The DNA here is from genome assembly GCA_041657685.1 of Phycisphaerae bacterium. GTDB lineage: Bacteria > Planctomycetota > Phycisphaerae > Sedimentisphaerales > Anaerobacaceae > JBBABK01. The sequence goes on from JBBABK010000046.1 coordinate 6,940, forward strand.
ACCGCCTGTCCGTGCCCGACATCGAGGCACGTCATTTGCAAATCGCCCGGATACATCCTGTGCAATTTTATAAATCCCACAGGCCCGACCATCGCAAGAACAGTCGCTGTGATAACTATTTTTCTCGTAAACGGCCTGAGATACCACGCCCATACGATTACTGCTATACCGCCGTAATATAAAAGTATAACCCATAAAGGCACCTGCCCGATTATGAAGTGCGAGAAATCCAGCTTACTCATCAATTCCACAATCCAAATCAGCGCCCACGAAACCGCGTTAAGCATCCAGCCGAGCAAAATTGCAACGCCAGGAATAAATGACAATAAAATTTTCACAAACCCCAGCCAAAGAATTAACGCTACGAACGGAAATGCGACAACCGTCCAGACGCTCGATAACAAATCCACCGTGTAAAAATGATACAGTAAAATTCCCGCACCGCCGAGCCATGCAGCCAATCCGGTCGTAAGCAAACCTAAAATTCCCTGCCCGAATTTTTGCACAAGCCTGGTTGTTTTTTTCTTTTGCCAAAAGTCCCTGACAAAAATTTTTTCATTAAGATAATTATAAAATCGTTTACAGAACATCAATATGCTCAGCACACACGCGAACGATAACTGCCAGCCTGCATCGAAAAGATTCGTCGGCCTGATAAGCAAAAGTATAACAGCCGCGATTGCTAACGAATTGAGCGGATTCGGATACCGTCTGAAAAAAATCGCAAGAAAAAACACATACGCTATCAATGCCGCTCGTATCGTCGGCGCCCTCGGCGGGACAACCATAAGAAACAGCGTCAGCATAATAATACAAATCAACGCTATTAACGGTTTTGATAATCCAAACCGAGCCGTCACCCACCACACCCCGCCGATAAATATCCCAAGATGCAAACCGCTCAGGCTGATAAAATGCAGCAGCCCCGTCCTCTCGAACGCGCGATAAACATCCGGCTTTATGTTGCCTCTCCTTCCCAGCAGCAGCGCTTCGAGCAGCCCCTTTTCCCTTTCGCCGGCAAGCCCCTCATCCATCAAAGACCCGGTGACTGCCTGCCTTATATGATTTTTCAAATCTGCCAGTTGTCCACGTCCGCCCTCTCGCAGCACCTTTATCGCTTCTCGCGACCGGATAGACGCACCGACATAAATATTGTGTTTGCTTAGATAATCCGCAAAATCGAACTGCCCCGGATTCGTCGCTCCGCGAAATCGGCTTAACAGACAATACGCCTCGATATGATCGCCCGCCTGCAAATCCTTTAACTGTTCGCCGAGGTAAACCCGAACTGTTCCTTCGATATCCTTCCAGCCGTCAAATGCTTCGGCTTCGGTCAGCTCCATATAAAAACTTCCTGAAGGCTCGCGAAACGCAAAATCCGCGAATGCCCAATCATCTTTATCCCTGTTAAAAGGCTCGGTGATAATCCTGCCGCGGATTGTTGCGAGCATCTGCTCCTGCCCGACGAAATTGCGAATATCGTTATCAGCCGCACGATTAAAACTTGCCAGCCGAACTGCACCAAGGCACACCGCGCATAGCATAGCCGTGTATGCCATTACCTCAGGTTTAACCGTATCCCTGCGATACCCAATCGTTAAATAGATTGCCGCAACCGTAACTAAAAATGCAAGAACCGCAAGCCAAACAAGGAAATGAATCGCAACAAAATCCTGCAGCGTAATTCCAAGTATCAAACCAGTCGCGACAAAAAATAGTGGAGCGGAACTTACGACCCGACTATGGACAACCCATCGGCCGGCAAGCCTTTTTTCGAATAATTGCAGTTTCCGCTGTATCTCATCCATCGCCGGTGACTATATTACAGGCCGACACAGCCGATGACCACCTAAAAACTCCCGCGCTCATCCCCATACATCTTTTCTTTTGCGCAGCTCCGCGAAAACTTCCTCCGCTTCAGCGCCTTGCATTCCCATAGCCTTTTTCACTGAATCATTCCCCGCCCGTAAAAAAATATTTGTCTTTTTCTCCCGCCCGATACTCGAAGGAACACAGCACTTGCCCGTTTTCAATTCCTCGATACTTTTCTTTATTTCCAAATTGCCCGGCTCGATGCTCAAACCAAAATTATAATTATCGAGCGTGTAATCGTGGCCGCAGTAAACCAGCGTCTCATCGGGTAATGCGATTAATTTCTCCAGCGACCTCCACATCTCCTGCCGTGAACATTCCATTGGCCTGCCGCAGCCGCCCACAAAAAGCGTATCGCCGGTAAATACAGTTTTTCCGTCTTCGCTTGTTATACAATAACAAACACTGTCTTGCGTATGCCCCGGCGTCTCTATTACTTCGATATCAATGTCGCCCAGCTTTGATAATCTCTTACCTGCTGAAATCATTTCACAGCCGTGCTTCTTTTTAAGCTCGCTTGCCCCGCCGGTATGGTCATAATGATGGTGCGTCAAAAAGATATGGGTTAGTTCGATGTTCTGTTTTTTTATCTCCGCTTCGACAGCGCGGACGTCGCCGGGGTCAATAACAATAGCCTTATCTTTCGCATACCTGCACAAATATATGAAATTATCCTCCAGCGCTGAAATAACAGTGACGTTATTCATTACCTGTCAAAATCAAATAACTTTCAATCCCCGATTTTTTCTTTTCCACCCATATAAGGCCGAAGTACGCTCGGCACCGTCACCGTTCCATCTGCGTTTTGGTACAGTTCAAGGAGCGGTATCAATATCCGCGGACTCGCGATTACCGTATTATTAAGCGTATGACAAAAAACGTTCTTCTTCGTCTCAGCGTCTTTGTACCGCAGGTTCATCCGCCTCGCCTGGAAATCATAAAACTTGCTCGCGCTGTGCGTCTCGCAGTAATTCTTCCGCGAAGGCATCCACGTCTCGATATCGTATTTCTTCGCCTGTCCCCTCCCCAAATCTCCCGTGCAAACCACAACAATCCGGTATGGTAATTCCAGCGCCTTCAAAACGCCTTCGGAGTTGGCAAGGATTTCCTCGTGGAATTTGTTGCTCTGCTCGACGCTGTTTTCGCAAATAATCACCTGCTCGACTTTGTCGAACTGGTGGATTCGGTACAGGCCGTAAGTATCCTTGCCGGCTGCGCCCGCTTCGCGTCTGAAACAACTCGACATCGCGACGAACTTTTTAGGCAGCTCATCACTTTTGAGAATTTCGCCCATATAATACGCCGTCAAAGGCACCTCAGCCGTACCCGCAAGACTCAAGGCATCCCGCTCCATCTGGTACGTCTGCTCCTCGGAGCCGGGATAATATCCCGTGCCGCGCATCGCCTCATCCTTCATCAGCAGCGGGACCGACATCGGCCTATATCCGCGCTCGACCATAAAATCCATCGCGAACCGCAGCACCGCCCAGTGCAATAAAGCGCCGTCGCCGGTAAGAAAATAATTCCGCGACCCTGACAGCTTCACTCCCCGCTCGACATCTATCAATCCCAGCGACTGGCCCAACTGGATATGGTCCTTAGGCTCGAAATCGAACTGCCGCACCTGCCCTTCTTTGCGAAGCTCGACGTTTTCGGTATCATCCTTGCCAATCGGCACATCATCATCGGCGGGCTGGGCGACCTGCATCATTAATTCATCGAACACCGGCTGTAATTTCCCAACTTGCTCGTTAAGCCCGGCTTCTTTTTCTTTTAGCTCACTGAGTTTTGCGATAGCTGACTGCTTTTCATCACCGTTGAGTTTGGGAATGGATTTGCCGACGCTGTTCTTCTCGGTGGCTATATCCTGAAGCTGTCTCTTGACCGCCGACAGTTCGTTATCAACATCCAGCAGCCTGCTGATATCGACGGCAATCTTTTTATCATCCGCCGCCTTTTGGAATCTCCCCGGCTCTTCTCTTATAATTTTGATATCTATCATGGCTCGTATCTTTTCACAATTACCACGTCGTTTTGTCCGCCGAATCCGAACGATTCGTTCACCGCGATATCGACCTGCATTTTTCTCGCCTTATTCGGCACATAATCCAAATCCAGCGCCGGGTCCGGGTCATTCAAATTCATCGTCGGCGGCACTATATTATCACGAATCGCCAGCACGCACGTAATCAATTCCGCCGCGCCCGTCGCACCAATCAAATGTCCCATCATACTTTTTACCGAACTGGCCGGCGTACTTTTTGCCTTGTCTTTAAAGACCGCCTTAATCGCCTTGGTCTCAATCGCATCATTTTCCGCAGTGCTTGTCCCGTGCGTGCTTATATAATCCACGTCCGAATAGCCGATGCCCGCGTCCTTCAGCGCCGCTTCGAGCGACTGAATCGCGCCGCGTCCTTCTTCGTGCATATCCGTAACCCGAAACGCGTCGCTACTGCTGCCGTAGCCGATAACCTCCGCCAAAATTTTCGCGCCGCGCGATTTCGCGTGTTCGAGCGATTCCAGCACCAGTATCGCGCCGCCTTCGCCGATAACGAAGCCGTCCCTGCTGGCGGTAAATGGTCGAGATGCAGTTTCAATGCTGTCATTCCTCGTCGACAGCGCGGTCAATCTGCAAAATCCCGTGACACCCAGCGGATGTATCATCGAATGCGCGCCGCCTGCCAGCATCACATCTGCTACGCCTTTTCGTATGAGCATCGC
>JBBABK010000047.1:0-11265 GCA_041657685.1 Phycisphaerae bacterium
TATATATGTGCGGTGCGGCTGCGACGCGTAACGGGGTAAACGGCTTGCTCCAGATGAGCATATCTGGGCCGGGGCCTGCGTCTGAAACAGAAGCGTTATCCTCGAGAAAAGTGGCGTCGAGGTCCAGTCTCATCCAGTCGACCATACGCTTCTGGTCCTGCGGGCCTCGCTTTGTTTGCCATCGCTGTGAAACTCCGAGGCTGACAAAATTGCGCTGGTCAAAGTTCATATCGCTTGTTTCGAAGACCGAAGCCAGTAAGTGCGGCTCGACAATGTGTCTTAACTGGTCCAAATCCCACAGACGGGATTTGACATCGGGATAAACATTCCATAACTGCGTTTGCGCCCTGATGCCTGCTTCGGCAATATAGCCGTGAGGGCCGCCGGGATTGTTGACTTGTGCGAACTGGAATCCGTTGCGGTCGTCGTAGCCGTAAGTGCCTGCCACGTACGGGACTACTTTGAAGGGTCTTAGCCACAGCGGCAAATCCAGCTCTGTCCTGTGCGAAAGGAAAACGAAGTCTTGCTCGTCGATATTTATTGGATGGTCGTTGCCGATTCTCTGGCGAAGATGGCCGGCCTCTGTATCGCTGTATAACGTGAAATTATCATCGAAGAACGATTCGCCGGTGAGATGGAACTCGCCGGAAGGCAATTCTTCGATTCTGTCTTCGAAATCGTTTATGCGGGCAAGGCCGAGCAGTGAAATACCCCAGTTGTCTTTGTTCTTTTTGAGATGCAGGTATGTTTCTCGGTCTTCGAGATAAAAATTATCGCGCCAGTATTGCTCGACGAAGAATTCGTCGCTCGAATAATCGACGCCGCCTGTGAGCTGCCAGTCGTCATCGAGGAACTGGCGATGCTCCCAACTGAATCTGCCGCGCAGCTCGCGCGGGGGCTCGATGTCTTTGCGAAGCCGCCAGCTTCCGAGCCGGTCTTCGCCGTGGTCGTTTATTATGAAGCCGTTCTTGCGGGTATATTCGATTTCCGCACCGGTGCCGAATCCTCGTTTGCTGTAGTAATCGAGCATAAGGAGGCTTTGGGTACCGGGCGATTCTTTCAGGCCGAGCACACGTGCCAGGAACCATCGTGTTTCAATCGAAGTTCCCCATGTGTTTCCGTAACCGAAGTGTGCGCTTTGCAGCGGTACGTCCGGTCTTTGCAGATTGCTGCGCATCGAAGGCAGCGCGAAGATAGTCCTTTTTCCGTATTTGAGCCTGACGCCTTTCATTTCAGCGTCGTAGCTCGCGTCGCTCAATCGGCCGAGTTCGGCGTCAACGGTTGTCGTATCGGTTATGATTATGCTGGAGGCCTCGACGGAGATTTGCGGTACGTAAAATTCGCTGGTTGTCATTACCACGTCATTAGCGGAAAATTTATTTTCGGAAAGCTGGCGAATCCGGTCGGCGCGGACGTAAATCGGTATTCCTCGCTGCTCGTCGAAGTTACGCATCTCTGCGTTTACTGCAATCGCTTTTTTGCGTTCGAAGTCGTAGAAGATTTCATCGGCGCGAATAGTTCTTTGGCCCTCGGTCATAACGACGTCGCCGGCGAGATATATCGCCTTGACGCTTGCACGCGAAAGCAAGTTCTGCAAATCATCACCGCTCTGTTGTTCTTTTTTTTCTTCATCTCCCGTACTGCTGTAAAATACCACGGCGTTATCGGCCTGCAATTCCAGCAGACGGCCGCTTTCGTCCTGTTTCTGCGAGACGTAAAACCGCTGGCGAATTGTCGCGAGATTTGTTCCGTCGGGTGCGGGAGCGGAATCAATCTTCAGCGGTTCAGGACCGGCCGGGGCGAAAACGACAGGGTATTGAAATTTCGGTTCGGGCGGGGCGGGTTGAGCCTGCGGTTCGGGAGTAAAAATCTTTTCTATAATGCCCGGCTCTTTTGGCGCTTCAGTCTTTGCGATTTCGATTTTCGCGGGTTTGCCTTCTTCGGTTACGATTTCCTGCCGCGGTGCGGCTCGTTCGGGCAGTTCCGGGACAAGCGCATCTTCCTGTACGACAAAGCGCGGGCCCGGCTGGATTGACTCGGCGTATCCGAGAGCGGTTCTGTATAATTCCATCGTGCGGGGGTCTTGTGTTGTTCTTTTTTCAGCGGTGATGAAAACTTCGCCGGTGACTACAAATCGTGTCAATAACGCCTCGCCGCCTTCGAGGAGCGTCTGGGAGATTTCGGTTGAGTCTGCCAGTTTCAATTTATGGATTTTCACGTCCCGTTCGAGATAGACCGTTACCTGATAGCTTGTTTCGCTAAGCCCCATAAGCTGTGACTGCTGCGGCAGCATCCATACGACCGCGCGGGCTGATTCGAAGCGGTTGGCGCCGAGAGTCATCGTAAAGCCGTTATCGAAGACGAGCGTGTGCTCACCGGTATCCAGTTTGAAATTAATTACCTGCGGTGCGACCATATGCAGGTCCTGACCGGCGAAGGCGTCGTAACCATCTACCGATTTGACCGAGGCTGCCAAAAGAAATGTCATTGCAAGTGACAATACGATTATTCTGTTGTTCTGCATTCGTGACTCCCTTCTGCCTGCTTCCTGCAAATTTCGAATTTAGAATTCAGAATTTCGAACTAATCCGCCGCGGCGGATTAAAATACGAAATACGAAATCCTAAATCCTCAAATGCATAATCCGAAATAAACAGCGGTATTATACCCCGCCGAGGCTGTGATGCCAGCAAAAACCACGATTATAATACTGATATTTCGCTTTTCGCAGGGTCTTTGGATTCATTATTGTCGAACCTGGACGGTTCGGATATAATTGCGTCACTGAAGGAACTTTGGAACGGTTTTCTATGCACAAAACTCACCTGCCATAGTAAAGGGTTATAAATATGCCCGATAATAATCCAGAAATAGGGGCTGTCGAGTACAGCGAATGGCTGAAGTCGCTTTCCGACGTGCTTGAAACGCACGGGCCGGTGCAGGTAAAGGGGCTGCTGAACAGACTGCTTTTCGAAGCGCAAAAGCACGGCATCTCGGTTCGGCCGCCTTTGAGCACGCCTTACGTCAATACAATCAGCACCGAGGACACGCCGCCTTATCCGGGCAGGCGGGAATACGAGCGGCGAATCAAGAGCTGGATTCGCTGGAACGCGATGGCGATGGTCGTTCGCGCTAATCGTGAGCTGTCAGGTATCGGCGGGCATATCTCATCTTATGCCTCCTGCGCGACGCTGTGGGAAGTAGGGTTTCAGCATTTCTGGCGGGGGAGGGAACACGAGCAGGGCGGTGACATAATTTATTTTCAGGGGCACGCTGCGCCGGGTGTTTACGCGCGGGCGTATCTTGAAGGGCGGCTCAGCGCGTTCGATTTGGAAAATTTTCGGCAGGAACTTTCACCAGACGGTGGGCTGCCTTCGTATCCGCATCCGAGACTGATGCCTGATTTCTGGCAGTTTCCGACCGTTTCGATGGGGTTGTCGCCGATTATGTCGATTTACCAGGCACGGTTTAATAAATATCTTGAAAACCGCGGATTGAAAAAACCGTCCGACCAGAAGGTTTGGGCGCTGCTCGGTGACGGCGAGATGGATGAGCCTGAATCGCTCGGCGCTATCAGCCTTGCGGGAAGGGATAAGCTCGATAACCTGATTTTCGTAGTGAACTGCAACCTGCAGAGACTCGACGGGCCTGTCCGCGGAAACGCGAAAATCGTGCAGGAACTCGAAACGGTTTTCAGCGGGGCGGGCTGGAACGTCATAAAAGTATTATGGGGAAGCGGCTGGGACCCACTTTTGGAAAAGGACATAACAGGCCTGCTCGCCAAACGGCTGGAGGAAGTTCCCGACGGGCAGTTCCAGAAATACGCGGTCAGCGGCGGAGCGTATATAAGGAAAGATTTCTTCGGAAAAGAACCGCAGTTACTGGAACTGGTGAAAAATTATTCAGACGAGCAGCTTGAAAAACTACAGCGAGGGGGACACGACCCGGCAAAAGTATATGCGGCGTTCAGGGCAGCGGTTGAGCATAAGGGTTCGCCGACTGTTGTGCTGGCTCAGACTTTAAAAGGCTATGGGCTCGGAGAGGCCGGCGAAGGAAGAAATATCACGCACCAGCAGAAAAAATTGAATGAAGATGAGCTGCTGGAATTTCGCAGCAGGTTCGGAATTCCGATAGCTGACGGCGAGGTGCAGGAAGCGCCGTTCTATCGACCTTTGGCGGAGGATAATAAGGAAATTCAATACCTGCATCAGCAAAGACAAAAGTTAGGCGGCTATGTCCCTTCGCGGAAAGTTGATATTGAGCCGTTAAAGACGCCTGACGAAAAATTGTTCGAGGAATTTTATAACGGCTCCGGCGAGCGCGAGGTCGCCACGACAATGGTAATGGTGCGGATGTTATCGAAGCTGCTTGCCGACAAGGAAATCGGAAAATACATTGTGCCGATTGTGCCCGATGAGGCGCGGACGTTCGGAATGGAATCGCTGTTTCGCCAGTTTGGGATTTATTCGCCGATGGGCCAGTTGTACGAGCCGGTCGATAAGGAATCGCTGCTGTTTTATAACGAAGAGAAAGACGGGGCGATTATCGAAGAAGGAATCACGGAGGCTGGTTCGATGTCGTCTTTTCTCGCGGCGGGGACGGCGTACGCGACGCACGGATTGAATATGATTCCGTTTTATCTTTTCTATTCGATTTTCGGATGTCAGCGGATGCTCGATTTGATTTGGGCGGCGGGCGACAGTATGGCAAAGGGGTTTTTAGTCGGCGGCATTTCGGGCAGGACTACGCTGGCCGGTGAGGGGCTGCAGCATCAGGACGGACAGAGTCATCATATCTATATGGCCGTTCCGAATTTGAAATGCTACGACCCGGCGTACGCGTATGAGCTTGCGGTGATTGTTCGTGACGGGCTGAGCCGGATGTACGAAAAGCAGGAGAATATTTTTTATTATATTACGATAATGAACGAATTTTATGAAATGCCTGCGATGCCCGACGGCGTTCGTGAAGGAATTCTAAAAGGGTTGTATCGCTTGAAGACTTCGACGCTGAATAAGGCTGCGCGGGTTAATCTGTTCGGCAGCGGCACGATTCTAAATCAGGCTATCGAAGCGCAAAAGCTGCTCGAATCGAAATACCAGATACCTGCGGACGTTTACAGCGTCACCAGCTATAAAGAGCTTTATCTGGACTGCACCGCGACGGAGCGGGAAAATTTACTGCACCCTGCCGACAAACCAAAGCAGTCATATTTGCAGCAGACGTTCGCGGATTCGTCGGCGGTGTTCGTCGCGGCAAGCGATTATATGAAGACGCTGCCGTTAACAATTGCCAAGTGGCTGCCCGGCAAGCTCATTGCGCTTGGCACGGACGGATTCGGAAGAAGCGATACACGAGATGCGCTGCGGGATTATTTCGAGGTCGATTACCGGTACATCGCGATGGCTGCGCTTAACGCGCTTGCCGCCGAGGGTAAAATCGATTCGTCTCTGCCCGCGCAGGCAATCAAGGATTTGGAGATCGACCCCGACAAGAATAATCCGCTCCTCGCGTAAGCCTTTCAAATTGGCCTTTGATTCACAATCGCTAATCAGCTAAAATTCTGTGATTGTTTATTTATAAATTAAGAGGTTATGCTTTTGAGCAGAGGTGGAGCACATTTCACGGATGATGAGCTGAATGAAGTTTTAAGCCGGTATGACATCGGCAAAATTCAGCGGCTCGAATCGTTAACGGCCGGCAATCGCCGGGCGCCGAAAATGGTCGTATTTTCCGAACGGGGAAAGTTCCTGCTCAAGCGTCGCGGCAGCGGGAGGGATGATTTTTATCGCGTCGCGTTTGCTCACGCTGTTCATATTCACCTGGCTCGCAGGGATTTTCCGGTCTCGAAATTGGTCATAACGAAAAAAGACGGCAGCACCATCGTTCAGCTCGACCATCATATCTATGAAATGTTCACTTTTATCGAAGGCACCCGGTACGACGGTTCATCGCCGGCGGCCCGCGACGCGGGCAGGAAAATGGCGGGGTTTCACGGGAGTCTGGAAGATTTCAAATTCGAAACTATGGTTCCGCTTCGCGCGAGCTTTCACGATTCTGGCGGCGTGCGAAGTCACTTAAAAACCATCGCGTCGGAAAAAAAGGCGCCAATCGAGGCGATGAAATACACGGCCGATGCGCTTATGCGGTTGTACGAGTCGGCCAGCGTGAAAGTCAATGCGCTGGGTTTCGATACATGGCCGGAGATTATCGTCCACGGCGACTGGCATCCGGGCAATATGCTGTTCGCAGAGCACAAGGTCGTCGCGATGCTCGATTTTGATTCTGTAAAAATCGCGCCGGCGGTGACGGATTTGGCAAACGGAATGCTTCAGTTTTCAATCGTGGGCGGCAGGCCGGACCCTGCCGATTGGCCCGATTATCTCGATATGGAAAAATTATCGCAGTTTCTCAATGGATACATCGAAGTCAGTCCGCTGCAGCAGGGAATGTTAAAAGCGTTGCCGGATTTGATGATTGAGACGATGATAGCCGAGGCGATACTGCCTGTGGCGACAACGGGATTTTTCGGTCATTCCAAGGGCGAGGATTTTCTCAAGATGATAAGCCGCAAAGCGAAATGGATTAACGATAATCGCAGGGAGCTTAATGAAAAAATAAGCCCTGACTAATTTAAGATTATTATTTTCTTGAACTTCGTAATGGGCTGGAACATATTACTGTCATAAAATTGTGCTTAGAGACATCACCGGGAATTAAAAGGGAGTGAAAAATGGCTGAAGATGTGAAACTGCCGGAAATTTCTGAAAACGTCGAGTCGGGCCAGGTAATTTCAATTCTTGTAAAAGTTGGTGACTTCGTCGAAAAGGAGCAGTCGCTTCTCGAACTGGAAACGGATAAGGCGGCGTTCGAAGTGCCGTCGCCGATGCAGGGCAAAATCACCGAGATATCCGTAAAGGAAGGTGACACTGTCAAGGTAGGCCAGACAATCGCGAAAATTGACACTAATGCCAAGCCAGGCGAAGAACCGCCGGCCGAACAGAAAAAACCGGCCGCTGAACAGCCCAAGAAGGAAAAGGCCCCGGAAAAACCGGCTGCTCAAAAGCAGGAAAAACAACCCGTTGAAAAACCTACTATACCCTCTCCGGCAAAATCAGCCGCCGCTGCGACCGGCCCAATAGATGCCGCGCCGGCCGTTCGTCAGCTTGCCCGCGAGCTTGGAATTGATATTAACAGCGTTATGCCGAGTTCATCAGATGCTCACGTCTCGGCTGACGATGTGAAAAATTACGCACGTTCGTTAATAACCGGTTCGAGTGCGTCACAACAAGGAGCCCCAACAGCAGAAAAAACCGCTCGTCCGCTGCCTGATTTTTCGCAGTTCGGTGATATCGAACGCAAAGCAATTTCCGCTACGCGCAAGGCAATCGCCTCGCAGCTCGGATATTCGTGGCCGATTGTTCCGCAGGTTACGCATCACGACCGGGCGGATATTACCGACCTCGAGGAATTCCGCGCAGAGTATGCTCCACAGGTCGAAAAAGCGGGCGGCAAGCTGACCGTTACTTCGATACTGTTAAAAGTAATCGCTGATGCGCTTAAACAATTTCCGGATTTCAACGCCAGTTACGACCCGGCTGCCGAAGAAATGATTATGAAAAAATATTTTCATATTGCCATCGCGATTGATACCGACCGGGGACTGCTCGTGCCGGTGATTCGTGATGTCGACAAGAAAGGCATACTGGAATTGTCGGTCGAGGTATCGAAACTGGCGGAAAGGACTCGCGATAAAAAAGTGATGCCGGAAGAGATGCAGGGCGGCAATTTTACAATCAGCAATCTCGGCGGGATAGGCGGGGTCGGGTTTACGCCGATTGTCTATTGGCCGCAGTTGGCGATTCTCGGTGTGTCACGCGCACGCAAGCAGCCTTTATATAAGGATAATATGTGCAGCCCGCGGCTGGTACTGCCGCTGTCACTGTCATACGACCACCGCGTTATCGACGGCGCACAAGCTGCGCGATTTGCCCGCTATATCGCCGAAGCTCTCGAAAAACCGTTCCTGCTCGCGATGCAGGAAGGAAAATAGTTGTTGTTCTGTACCCTGAGTGCTATACGCTATTTTTTGGAGAGACGCAAATGTTCATCGATTATGTAACTCTAATGCTCATCAATATGACTGCCGGTCTTGTCGTGCTGGCGTTTTTTGTATGCTGCGGCGTTCACAAGCTGGAAACCAGAGCGTGGTCGCCGGCCTTTGCAATCGTGGGTTTGAACGCGGCGATATGCGGCTTTGTGATGACTTTTACGTGGCCGCTGCCGTATCCGTACAACATCGCGTTCGGCGAAATGTCGGTGCTGTTCGGGCTGTTGTATTTGGCGGCTGCTTTAGCGATAGCTAAAGGCTGGCACCTGATGCCTGTCGGGATTTATGCCTTTATCGCTGGAGCCGCTGCGATACTTGTCGGCGTTCGTATTATCGACCTGGGTCTTACAAGCAAACCAGTTCTAAGCGGCATCGGCTTTATTCTCACCGGCTCAGTCGGCGTACTTACGCCGCTGCTGCTGTATCTGAAAAATGTAAAAGCGGTAAGGCTGCTGGGTGCTTTGCTGCCTCTGGCGGCGGCGGTTATATGGGCGATGACAGGATTTTTTGCGTATTGGATGCATCTCGCTCCTAAGAAGTGAAACATTCAATATTTGTTATAACCATAAAAATTGTCCGGGCGGTCCCGACACATCGGGACCGCCCGGACTAATGTGTTGGCTTAAATGGAATTTCAGGTTATTGTTAATTTATGCGTCTTTGCTGCTGCATAAACTTTTTCATTGAGTCTTCGAATTCTCCGACAGTCAAATAACCATCGCCGTCAGTATCGGCGTTTTTGAATTGCTCTGCTGTCGGCCTTCCGCCGGCTGTGTATTCTTCGAGCGTCAGTTTGCCGTCGCCGTCAGTGTCTTTCATATCGAAAAATCTTTCAGGTGAAGGCGGTTCCATCCTGCCCATTCGACCTTCGCCTCTCGGTCCCATACCTTCGCCTCTTTGTCCCTTCCTGGGGCCGTCATCTTTCATCGGGCATTCTTTTTGCATCGGGCATTGTCCTTTATCCCATTTTCCGGGACCCATTTTACCCCAACGCTCTTTGTGGTCTTCTTTGAACTGCTTCATTTGATTTTGCTGTTCTTCGGTCAGAACGGTTTTGATTTCCGCGAAGTGTTTGGCTCTCAATACGGATGCGTCGCCGATTACTTTACCCAGCTCAGCGGCGGCTGCACGGATAGTCGCTTCATCGGCTCCTGATTCTACGGCATCATCCAAGGCCTTTCTTTTTTCCTGTCTCAGTTCGAACGTCGCTTTCATTTGTTCCATATGAGCGGTTCGAAGCTGCTCAAGCTGCGTTGCCTGCTCGTCGGTAAGCCCGAGCTTATCTTTCATCCAATCACCCGGTCCTTTTAGGCCTTTCCAGCAGGCGTTGGGGTCTTTCGGGCACGGCTTATTCGAGTCCGCCCCGGCAAAGGCGAAAGCGGCGAAAACCATAGCCGCAACCATTGAGCACAATAGAATTCTTGAATGTTTCTTTAGCATTGCATTCTTCCTTTCCTGTAAATGACTTAAAATACTGTTTTATCTTTACCTTCGCATATTAAAACGATTGTCCGGCTGGTTTTATTGCAAAGGCGTCTTTTTGGCGAGAATTCGACATTGGTTTATGTTTCTGCCCTATAAAAAAGGCCGCGACGAACACTGCCGCGGCCTCGAAAGCTGACTTATCCTTTATAATTCTAATCCGGAGGTGTCACCGCCCTTTTCTTTAAGTTTGTCGTAGTAGACAGTGAAGCGGTCTTTGAGATTTTTTATTGATGTTTGTAAGGCTGTCACGTCCGCCTGCAGCTTTTTTGCTTCGCTGCTCATCGCTTCCATAGCCGGGATGTTTTTGAGCTGGTCCATTAATTTTTCAGCGTCTTTCTGTTTGGCCATAACAGCATTTTTATATGCCATCGCCGTGGCCTTTAGCTTTTCGACGGTCATTGTATCGGCCTCGGCCTTGACCTTGTCCATCGGCTTGTTCTCGTCAGCCTTGCCCTTGCAGCCGATGAGTGACACGCCGAGCAGGCAGAGCATGCAATACAGTGTGATTGTTTTCAATTGATTCATTTTACTACCTCCCATTCTAATTCCATTTTTCGTTTCGAATACGGCCTACAGTATACAGACATACAAGGTCACTTTGCAAGCCCCAAAAACCGATTTGCCGCAGGCGAATTATCTTTGATAATTGGGGGCTATTTTTGTAGAATTCGCAGACAGCGGTTACGCGGATTTTTTGGCGGATTTATATCTGAGGGATTGCTATGTTTTGCCCGAAATGCTCAACGCAGATGGGCTGGTATATAGATGGTCTGATTCGGCCCGGTGCAGGTGAAAGGATTTGCCCGTCATGCGGAGCAGTTCTTGAAATTTTGAACGGCAACACAGGACTGCTAATCAACGGCATATTATTTGCAGCCGGATTGTTGGTTGTCTGGCTCCGTGACCTGCCTTACATATGGCTGTGGGTAGCTTTGCTCAGCATCGGTTGCTGGCTGCTGCTGCCGGTATGGACAAAATTGTTCGCTGTATTGGAAGTTTCATCTTACACAAACGCCCAGCAGGAAAAAGCGAGACGACTGGAAGCCGAATATCTGGTCTGCAAAATCACGATGGCCGCTTGGGTGATTTATATGGCTTTCAGTTTAATTATTCCGTACGGCCAAATTATTTCCGAGCTTAGTTCCGCCGACGCTGAATCGTGGAATAAAGTGGAATATTTAACGCAAGCTCTAAAAGGCCGTTTCGCCAGCACACGCGGCCTGATAGAAATTGCCATCGGTATGTTATCTTTCGCATGGTGGCAGTTAAATATTGCCAGGCGTACGCTCTTCAGGCGCACGGTTGTCGCCGACAAGCTCCGACAGCCGGAAAAAATGCAAAACACGGGGGACTGAAAAGGGACATGACAATAGTGATTATCGCTCTGCCGATTTTGGTAGCGGCACTTTCGCTGTTTATTATGTTCTCTCGCCGCGGCGAAACCTTGAGCGAAAACAAAAAGAAAATCGATATGAAGATGAACGAACTAGTCGAAGAACCGGAAAAAAGAAAACAAAACAAGTAACTGCTTATAAAACAGCTGATAATAGCGGGTTGCGGGAAGGGGGGTGATGTGGTATAAGACAGCAGTTAGCGTGTAGCGTACAAGATACAGAAAAAATAAGCAGGCAAGAAATTAGGCAGGCTAATGGAAGTTATTCAAGTCAAAC
>JBBABK010000048.1:0-11017 GCA_041657685.1 Phycisphaerae bacterium
TGCTATGCCACGAAAGCACCTTCGGTAGCCTTGATACCGCTGGCACGGAAGGCGAACTACCACGAGTAGGCACGATACCAGTTACCTATACGCTGGTCAAGAAAGCGTGTAACGACCCGTTCCTACCGAGAGAATACGGGCGCGGGCTGCAATGCGGAACTGGCGAAGAAGGAACTGTCTCGTTACAGGCGTTGCATTTCTTTAGCATACTCGGTTGTGATACAATAGATGTGTATGGTATGGAACTCGGTTATACGGAAGATGCGCCCGTTCACTTCTACGAGGATGCGTATAATCCCCAACCGAAGTGGCAGCTGGCGCAATGGCAGGCGGCAGCGGACTATACCCGCAGCCTGCTACCCGCCTTCAAGAAGGCAGGCGTAAAACTCAACTGGAAGTGCAGGAGCAAGATACTTGATTGAGAATAACTCAGAGGTTCGTCCGCTCTTAGAGCGACCAGCTCATCTCAAGGCGATGGCGGCACTGGAGAAGGGTATCCGTTCTGATGGGTTAGGACACGCTGTCAAGATGGAACGCAAGAAGTGGGAACGCGAATGGAACTTGCACCATATTACCGATAAGTATGGCGGTGAATGGTTCTTTGAGTGTCCGAATAGAGACCTAATTGAGATACAAGTTCGGTTGCGCGATATTATCATAGAAGGACAAGATACTTGAAGGACTTTAGAGAACGCACGGAACTACACGACTACCTGAATACAGGTGCTAAACTGCGGTGGAAGCCGCGTGGTATCTGGCTCGGCTCAGGGCTGTCCACAGGCGAGATACTCAAGAAACCCGCAGGCTGGCTTGATGAGAACTACGATGTAGTTGTATGCGCTAACTCCTCGCACGAATACTGGCATAAGCAAGCGCAGAACTGCCAGCGGGCTAGATGGTTCTGGCTCTGCCCCGAAGAAGGGCATATCAACCAGCCGTGGTATTGGACTGTGCCTGAGTATATGCACAAGCTCATTAGCTTTACAACCGCTGACGAAGTAGAAGCTAAACTGGCGAAGATGTATCATGGCGAAGAACTAGCGCGGATACTGGATACATACTCGCATATCCACCTATCGCATAATAGTTGGAACTTTACGCCTAGAGAATACAACTCAGGGTTGCAGCACGGGAACGACGATACAACTGGACACCTAAAAGGCACTGTAACGGCGCAGGCAATACACCTCTTGGGTATTCTGGGCTGTAAAGAAGTTGATATGATAGGCTGCGAACTTGGCTTCAAGTATGACGAGCCTGTCCACTTCTACGAGAAGGAACATGATACCAGCGCGTGGACTGTCAATCCACACGTTATCAACGAACACTGGTATAACTCAGCCGCTTATATCCGCGACGAGATGCTTCCTAAAATGGCGCAAGTCGGGATACAGGTCAATATACTCTGTAAATCACGCATCACAGGAGATTGGAAGTAATGAGCGACAAACCTAAGATGACCGCTTGGTCAGTGCTAGAGCCTTACCTGACGGGCGAGTCTCCGAGTTACCTTGAAAGCATTGCGCGGGATGCAACGACCTTTGCGAAGTTCCATATCGCGCCTGCTAATATACGGCATATCCTCACGGGCGAAATCCCGCCTGAGTATAACGAAGCCGCGATTATCCTTGACTGGATAAACGACAGGCTATTCCCGCGTCTCGGTATCCGCCAGCGTTTTACGCTGCCTGAGCTATTCCCCGCGCAGTTCAAGAAGCCAATGCTGCGCGATGAGGTTCGGCTCATTATCGGGCGCGATGCACTTGCAGGTAAGACTGTGAGTGAAGAAGATGTTGTCCACCTGTTCGGACAGACAGGACTAAAAGAGTTCAAGGCGAAAGGATACAAACCAGGTAACGACGGGCGTTACCCAACGGAAGACCTTTTCTACCTGCTGCTGAGTAACCCTAGCCTTGAACTCGCCATACAACCTGGCGATAGCGTCTACTTCGTCCCCGAACCTGCACTTCCGCAGGCTGAGGTGGAAGTCAAGCGTTCACCAGGACGACCCAAGAAGGAGACTGAGTAATGACAGTCCCCGCGTGGTTACGCTATCGCATACCAGCCTTCAATAGCAGTTTCAATAACCGCTATCCGAACAAGGTGCGGTTCTGGCTCAAAGAGTTGCGGATACCACGCAAGATGGCTATGCTGTATCTGGTGCGGTTCAAGCGAACTGCCCCCGACTATAACCCCGACCAGCATATCAGCTATGAGGTTTGGGAGATGCTATACTTCTCGCGCTCCCGTCCTCAGATGAAAACAGCTTGGAAGTATGTCCAGATGTTTGAGCAGTATGCCCCGCACCAGATACTTACCCCGCTTGATATATTCCCCGTGTTCTGCCCCCATACCTGCCCTGAGAATAAGCCAGACTTCAAGGGCTATCTACCCGCGTATAAGGAGCATAAGAACTTCAAGCCCATTACATCAGAGGAACGGGCTAAACGGCAGGCGTTCATCAAGCAGCAGATACGCGGCTCTAAGAAGGCGGGAGAAGCCTTGAAGGAGAAACTTGGGAAATACTAAGAACGACCTGGCGCGCCAGGACTATATGTATTTCTTCAAGAAGGGTCTGGTTACGATTGATAACCAAGACCCGATGTTCCCTGGCGGCTGTGCCAAGCCGTTTCCCGCAGAGAAGGCACATATCAAGTGGTATCTCTCTAAGCTCAACCAATACCGCTCTAACAATATCTGGGTCTATAAAGCCCGCGACCTTGTAACTACCAAGTCCAATCTCGGCTGGTGCTTGAATAGCGTCTTGTTTGAGACTGCCCCTGAAATTGCGATACACCGCAAGACCGACCGCGATACGATGTTCCTGCTGGACGAAATCAACGATATGTATCTCAACATCCCAAACGACTGGTTTGAGGACTTGGATAAGCTCGTTGATTATACCGCGTCCGATAGGATGATAAAGGCTGTTACCCGCGAGGGGACGGCGGCTGGTATCATCTTCGGCGCGTCCAGCAAGGGTAACGTCCTGCAAGGGCATAACCCTAATACATTCTTCTGGGATGAGTTTGAGGAAGACAGGTATAGCGATAAGATACTCCACGCGACTATCGGCTCAGGGCGTAAGATGCTCCAGATTATCGGGGTATCAAACCCTAACGGCAAGCGAACCCCGATGTATAACTACATCTTTAGCGAGGGTAAGGAAGAACTGGAGACCCCGCGCTATAACGATGATACGGGCGAACTGGTCTATCCCGTAGATGTAGAGACCCGCGAGAAGTTCTGGCTCAAGGAAGAAATACCAGGCTGCTGGATTGGCATCAACAGGCACGGCGATATTGTGATTATGATGCACTTTACCGCAGACCCAGACCGCAGGGCTGATAGCGAGCTTAGATGGCGCGATAATGTAACGGGCGCGATGGTTAACTGGTTTGAGAAGTATTTCCTGCTAACTCCGCGCAATATCAGGGCGCGGCAGTATAACCTGTCGTTTGAGACTTCCAGCGATAGACCTTGCTTCCCTGAGTTCAACCCAGACTTCCATGTCGTCAAGATGAACCCCATCCTGCGCGAGAAGATACTGCATATCGGGCTGGACTTAGGTGAGCAGAACCCCGCTTGTGTGCTGTTCCAGTTTGACGACGACCAGCGATGCCTGATACACGATGAACTACCCCCGCCGTGGCGCAGCTTCAATGACTTTATGCAGAACCTATCAGGGCTGCTAGGCGAGAAATACAACGGAATACCTGTCATTGTGCATCCCGACCCCACAGGTGGGTATAATACAGGCGCGGACTACTTCAGTATTATACGCGACCTGTATCGGCTGGAGATGCGCCCGCCGCAGCTTGTAACCGACCAGCGGTTCAAGTTGAGGATTATCCAGCAGTATCTTCGTCAGGTGGCTAAGGGGCTTCCGATGCTCTGTATCAGTAAGCATTGCACCTGCCTGATAGACGGATTTACGCACGGATATAAGATGAAGCAGGACAAGTATGGGAACATTGGCGACCAGCCGATGAAGGATGGTTTTTACGACCATTTGTTTGATGGTTTGTTTTATGGTATAATAGCATCGGGGTATGACTTACCCGTTCCGAGGGGTTATGCCGATGTAGATGGCGCAGATGCTAACGACCCGCTGGTGAAGGCAAAGCGAAAGGTAATGGACAGGCTCAATCAGCAGACTGGCTCGCGGAGGAGTTATGCCCGATAAGTGGACGCGCCCGAAAGGGATACAATCTGACGAACTTGACGGAATGGCGCAAGGCGTTATGTCCGAGTTGGGTAAGTGCGCGACCTATCGCGCCACTAACATTGAGCCTATCTGGGATAAGATGACCGATGTCTACCGCGTCAAGGAATACAAGAACCGCGAGAACTGGCAGAGTTGCGCACCTAATACAAGACTAGCTATCGGCGTAGACCTTATCAGCGCGTTTATCTACCAGATGTATCTCAATGCGGGCGATGCAATAGTTGAGATAGATAGTAGCTATACAGCAGGCACGGCGTTTGGAGCTTACGGGCAGGTTGAGGAACAGATACGAAGGGAGTTGCAGAGGCAGATACTAGCGCAGTTGAATAAGAGCGATGTGCGCCAGAAGATACTGGAGCTATCCCGTTCAATGCTAATCTACGGGACAACTGGTATCAAATGCCCGTGGCAGGATTACGACGAGCTTGATAACTTCACCGACCCTGCCAGACCTAAGCTAGTGCCGGTGGGTCGGCAGATGTTTGATATGCCGATATTCCCTGGCAATATCTACCGCGACTACTCACGGCTTGGCAGATACGAGATTACAACATACAACATCTCTAAAGGTGAACTTGTAGCGCTGGCGGAGAATAACAAGGACATATACGATGTTGAGGCTTGCAAAGCAGCGAAGACGGGGACGCGCTCGCCATACGGGGGCAATGAGAGGTCTAAGACGCTGGCTGATAAGTATCTACAAGACCAGGCACAGCAAGGCGGAGAGGACAGCGATGTAGTGCAGGTGCTGGAGATTTGGGGCGGGATACCCGATAAGAACGGGACTATCAAGCGCAGGTATTCTTGGGCTGCGATGGTGGGCGATAAGTTCATTGTCAAGCCAAGATACTATTCCAGTTGGGACGCGCAGCCGCCTATCATTATCGCCTGCCAGAACCCAAGACCGCACGAAGTATGGCCTGTTCCGTGGCTCTATTACTTCTACCACACGGGTGAAGCATTAGGGCAGATGAAGCGGCTAATGATTGATAAGGCGAAATGGGGCGGGCATCCTGTTATCGGTATCCGCTCTAATGTGCTAACGCAGCGTATGACCGCTAGTGAGTTCGGTATCAGCCCTGGCGACTTGTTTGAGATGAACGATACCAGCGGGAACGCTGAACTGTTGAGCGTGAATAACCAGTTGGCTACCTTCCCGCAGGAGATGTTCGGCGTTATGGGGATGCTGGAAGCCGACTACAACATGAGCGGGCATAGCGAGATGCTACACGGCGGGGCTGCACCTAAAGGGCGCACAACCGCTGAGGAGATACAGACGCGCAGGCAGATGCTTGGCGCACAGCAGCAGTTTATGGTGCTAATGCTGGAGAACGCCTTGAGTAAGTTGTTCACAAAAGTTAGGAATAACATCCTCCAGTATATGCCGCCGGAGCGTTGGCTTGATATGGGTCGCGCATTTGGCGATGAGACCGACCCGAAACTATCGCCTGAGAAGAAGCAGCAGATAATCCAGATGAAGCAGGGCTTTACCGAAGCGTGGAAGGCTAATAAGGGTATCGCCTATTCAATGGTGCGCGAGCCGAACCTTATGGTGAACGGCATAACCGCTGCATATAAGCGCACAAAGGAAAGCGAGGCATTGGGTAATATGATGGCGATGACCTTCCAGAACCCGATGTCCACCTTGCTAATGGGCGTAGACCCCTCACGGCTCGCTAGTGAGTTCCTTTGGCGGATTGATGGTATTGACCCCGATAAGTTGCTTTTATCGCCACCTGACGAGCGTGAAGCCATTGTGCAGGGCATTATGGCAAACACCTTTGGGCGGATGGCTGCACCGCAGGAAGCTCCTGTCGGTAAGATGGCAGATACGCCAGTTGGCGGGCAGGGTAATCCTGCTACGGCTGCAATGGCGCAAGGAGGAGTTCAATAATGCTAAAGTGGAAATGGTTTTGGTCTAAGTATCCCGCGCCGCAGGCTGGCAGCGCAAAGACTATGCGCGAAGTCTATCAGGAAGTAGCGAATAAGTTTGCACTTCCCTTGAGACAGAGTGCGAACAGGATACTACTGGACTATATGGGCGCGGTGTTGTATGAGATGAATGTTCGCCTATACGCCGACCTTGAGGCTGGCAAGATACCAGCGGAACGGATATTGGGCGGGCTTGATACATTAGGTTCTATGGTGGAAATCCTCTATGACCTAGAGCAAGACCATGAACGGGAACATAAGAAATCACAAACCTTTACGGAGGCTTCTAACTAATGGACGACCAAACGACGGGCGCAACTCCAGAGCAGACCGCAGGCGCACCAGCGACACCTGATATTGTGGCTAGTGTAAAGGCTGAACTGGAAACGCAGTATCGCAACGAGATTGAGCGCGTCAAGCGCGAGAACGAGGAACTGGTTCGTGTCAAGGGCAACCTTGTAACACAGGTATCTAACTTGAAAAGAATGACGGAAGCAGGCGTAACGCAGGGTGGATATACCGCACCAGCGGTTATCCCGTATGCACAGCCGTCCCAATCTGTAACCAGTAATGAGACGGCGGAACGCCTCCAGCGGACTGAGATGCAGTTGCAGCAGTTCAGGTTCTTTGACTATGCTGCGCAGAGCGGCTATACCGACCTGCGCGACCCCAATGTCCGTGCTGTGCTTGCACAGGCGGACGACGAGGTTGCATCTCAGCTAGTCAGGGACGGCTACAACTTAGCAGACCCGCAGACCGAACCGCTCTATTTCAAGCGGATACTTGAGAAGATGGATAGCAACCCGCTATACACTGCATACAAGGAGAAGCGCGGTAATACAACTACTGCGCCTGCGGCTACGGCTATGAAACCAGGGGAAGTTACGGCTTCCAGCGCAAGCGGAGCGGCTTCTGAAATCGGGGCTGGCATAACTCCTAAACCAGAGGAGGCTGCGGCTAAGAGGCTGCACGACTTACGGGCTATCGTCTATCCCGAAGACGGGCGTAGGCGGACAGGCCGTTTGTAATCCGCGTGGGTGCTTACCTTAGTGTATTGTAACATCTAAGGAGGCTATCCTAAAATGGCAACAGGAACTACCAGTCTAGCGACTGTGCAGAGCTACCTGTCGCTGCCAGAGCTTACCAGTGAGGTAATATACGCAACCCTTATGGGTTCGCCGCTTAGCCAGTTGGCGAAGACCAAGAAGGTAACGGGGACTTATCAAATCCAACAGCCTCGTGCTGCTGCTTTTGACCGCGCTACTACGGGAACGGAGACTTCTATTCCCGTCTCTTGGAAACTCGCTCCTGGCTATGTTACGGCGGGGTATAACTGCTACGAAGCCCGCGCTGAGATTACCCACGAGACGCAGCTTGTAACGCCATACGACATTACGAGCTTTATCGTCAAGGCTTTGAGCGACAGTATGAAGCGCAAGCAGACCCGTGAAGCGTTGAACGCGCTGCGCGGCTATGCTATGGCGCAGTCCGGCTTGAACTACGATGCTGGTGCAAGTTCTACCAAGAACTGCGCAATCACCTACACTCCGCAGACGGCGGTTTCATATACCGACTTCGCAACGGATGGAACTTCCGCGACTGTTGCGCAGACCTTCGGTATGTCCCACGCCGAACTGCTGATTACCTATGCGCGTATGCACCAGATGGCACCCTACACCTATGACGGCAAGGGCGGGATGCGGCAGACTAACAAGCTGCTGTATATCACCAGCCCTCCGCAAATCCGCGAGTTCCAGACGGGCGTAGCGTCAAGCGTGCTCCCGTTCTACCGCCAGTATTCCGAAGCTGAGAAGTATTTTGACTTCACAGTCGGTGAAATCCCTGGCGCGATTGTCTGCGAACTCTATGATACGACTATCACAACGGGTTCTGCGGTCTCGTCAAACGCGGGCGGCATCATAGCCGACCTCACCAATAAGTATTTTGAGGGCTTCTTGCTTGCCGCAGACGCTCTTGAGGAACTTGTTTGGGAAGAGGAAACTATTCACTATCACGACTTCCCCGATGAGGGCGGGAAGCGCGAACAGTGGATGGTAACCGCGTGGAAAAACTACCTATTGTCCTGTGGTCGGGCGACGGAGGATGGTCTGTTCAGAGCCATTCACGTCCCCGCCAAATAGGGGGTAAATGAATAATGGCACATATGCCTATTAGCACTTACCAAATGACGATGGTTCACCAGGACGTTGGCACAGGCACGGGTTCAGCTACGGCTGGCACGACCCTCGCCACCTTCTACCCGCCCGTTGAGGGCTACCTCGTCCGTGCAGCGGTTGAGATTACTGTCGATATTGACCCTGGCTCAACTGTCGCTGGTGCGATTGCGCTGTATTACAATACGACTGAAATCGGCGCACTCACACTGTCGGCTTCGCAGGATAAGGGGATGTTCATCAATATCCCCGTCAATACGACTGTTGCAAAGCAGCGTCTTGACCCGTCCGTCCCCATCTACCTCAAGATGAAGACCCGTCCTACGGGCGGCACTGTGGCTGGCAGCGTAAACTGCTGGCTGACTGTTGAGGAAGACCCCGTTCAGGATACGGCTACTGGCTACGGATATTACGGCACTTAGTAACTGAACTTTCCCGCTGGCGGGGTGGACTGTCTTCCCCGCCCCGCTGGTGGGATTATGTAACGAGGAGCTTATGGCATTTCCTGATTTCGCAAGCCTGAAAACTATGGTAGCCCGAATGACGGGTTACGATGAGAGCGGGTTGAGTTCCAGCCTGAACGACTTGTTCAACTCGGAGATACATAAGCTGGCTACTAATGCACGTCCGCTATACTGGCGCAACCAGAACCATCCGCGCTTTCCCCGCGAAGGTATTATCTACCATACAGTAGCTACCGCTTACGGCGTTCTCGGCACTGGTAGAGAACCGATAATGTATATCAAGACGGAGAATGTAGCAGAGACCAGTTACGCCGAGCAATACTTCATTGGCATAGTCAATCTAGCATGGCGACCCTCTACCGATGCCGACCTTGCCACCTTTACCGACGGCGGGACTACTGTCTACGACTGGAATATGCTGGTGGACGATACCCTCCCTACTTGGGTAGCAGGTGCAGGCGGCGATTACGACGATGAGCGTAGCTTGATATGGACACCAATACAAGAGTTGAGTTCGTCCGTAGCAGATTATGAGCAGCTTGCCTATGACGGGCATACGGCGACTGTCGGTAGCGCAACTACCTATACAGGCGTAACGCTGGGTGAGCCGGAAGCGTATGTGCTGGAATGGAAACTAGCGAAGTTCGGCAAGACCAAGACGGGTAACGAAGCTAACTCACGGGGGCTGAAGCGGGCGTATATCAAAGTCTATCCGCCTAACGATGATACGTTCACCTTCAAGATGCGATACAGGCGCAGACCTGCGCTCCTTAGCGCGGATGCCGATGTGAACGAGATTACCCGCGACTTCCCAATGCTGATAGTCAAGCGGGTAGCGTATGAGGTTCTTAGAAGCTGGATACGCAATGCAGACGCGGCTGACCAGATGGCGATAGCAGCCGATGAGGAACTTACAAGGGCACTTGACCATCAGTTTGACCAGCGACCTGTTGCTGGCACAAAGATAATCCCGTCAATCCATAACCCATTCAACCCGCGCAAGGGGATGAGGGGTAACTAGATGGCGGCTAAACGGGATATGCTGGTAAGGAAACTCTACGGGCTTGCGCCTGAGTATCGCACAAACGCATCCAGCGTTCCCGAAGTAGCGGAGCTTTGCAAGAACCTATGGGTTAGGGGCGAGATGCTTCGGCAGGCTGGTAAGATGTTCAGCTATGAGACTACTAACCAGTGGGAAGAAGCCGCGATAGACGCAATAGAGGTGGACGATAAGCTACTCGTAGCCGCTGGCGATATATTCCCATTCGGCGGTATCTACGGGACTTACGCGAATAACCCCTTCGGCTATGTAGAAGGCGGAGTGAACCAGATACTATCGCCCTTTACGCAGACGGGAACTTGCACAGTCAATCCTGGTGGCACGGAAGTAACCTTCAATAGCCTTGCCGACAGTGCAGGCTATCGCCCTAACCCGCTGCGCTACGCCCGTGCAGGCTGTAAGATACGCATAGGTGTAGCTGGAGCATCGCCAACGGGTAACTGGGTTCGCGTAACTTCTATTGACCTTACAGTAGGCGCGCCTAGCACTGTCAAGGCAACGATACCGACAACCGATATTACAGGCGCAGCGCACGGCTACGGAAGCCTATCTAACCAATACTACCAGCTAACTTGGATGCCGACTTGGAGAACTGGCGTAAAGCTAGATTACGCTGGTAAGTTCGTGCAGATGTATGGCGACTACATTGTATTCGTCAATAACCAAATCCCAATGAGCGTATGGGATAAGAAAACGGGGCTACATCGCCAGTCTTACGGAGATGTGGTAGACCCGATAACGGCGACTTGGCAGGGCTACGCCCCGCACTTTATGTGGCTATCGGTTCTCAATAACGGCTCTACTAATGAGCATCAGGCGTTGAATAGCTATGCAGGAACTTTGTATGGTAACTACGGCTACGGATACGGCTGCTATCACGCTGACGGCGTGAACATCCTGCGCGGTGCTAACTCCGCCTGTAACTATATGGAGTATCTACTGCTAGGCGGAACGAATGAAGTCCTCCAGCCGATAACTACAACCGAGCTTTCGGCTACTATCTGCGAGCCGTTCTGTATCTGCCATAACACAACCGCCGTAGAACTATACACTACCGCGCCTGCTACTTGGAGCTTGAGCGATTACGATGTGCGACCTGGCGATATATTCGTAGCACCTGAGCGGTGGAACGACGGCGCAGGTGGCGAACCAGCAACGG
>JBBABK010000049.1:0-10712 GCA_041657685.1 Phycisphaerae bacterium
TTCTTTGCTCCTGCCGCACCAAGAAGTTGTCGAACTGACGCTTGAACAGCTTGAATGGGTTCGAGATGTTTGGTATCCCGCAGGAAAACTTATGCGCACAAGTCCTAAGTTCAATACGCTATTCCAAGCAGTGGACCAATGTCTCTTTGCGCGATCCTCTTCACTCGCGATGCTCTCTCTCTGGGGCGCAATTGAAGCCGTCTTCTCTCCGGCAAAGGTCGAGCTTACATTTCGGATATCCTCCAACGTATCGGCTTTTCTTGAGGATTCCGGCCTTTCCAGACTAAAGTTGCAAAAGAAGGTAGCTAAGCTTTACGGTGCACGTTCTGACGCAGCACACGGAGGTAAGAATACAAAAAATAAAGATCTACTTGAAACATTTTTGTTAGCAAAGAGAGTGATTACAAAAATTATTGATGTCAACCATGTACCATCGAAAGATGAACTTGAGCAACGTCTCTTTGGTGTCTAATAAGAGGACAGACGAGTCCGCCGTAGGAGGATAAATATTTAAGAAGCAACGGGAGTTTGTTATACAGACTGTATAAGTATTGGCAGAAAAAATGGACAAAGAGTTAAGAAAAGATGATATGAGTGAATCAGAGAAATTTACGGACAGCAGGACAACCGAATTAAATGAAATTGCAGAAAAACTGTTCGAATTCTGTGTTGAAAACCATCTGGCCATCAAAGGAGAGCAGTCTTCTGACCGGTTGGTTATTATGGCTTTATATGATATTATACTTGAACTTGCAGGGGCCTCTCTGTGGATGATGAATAATAGGTATTGTGTAGGCTCCGCAGCATTGCTTCGCAGTCTTTTT
Organism: Phycisphaerae bacterium; assembly: GCA_041657685.1. Taxonomy (GTDB): domain Bacteria; phylum Planctomycetota; class Phycisphaerae; order Sedimentisphaerales; family Anaerobacaceae; genus JBBABK01. The sequence continues at coordinate 825 of JBBABK010000049.1, forward strand.
GAATATGACAAGTATTTGCATTGGCTAATAGACCATCCGGACCAACTCCGGCAACGTGTTCATGATGCCGAAAAAGAGCAGCTTAAAATGGTTCGTGATATAGAAAAGTCCAAAAATGATATCTTCAAGAAAACGAAACAAGACCCCATGTTTGACGCTCAAAAAAAACATCTTGAAGCCGAAACGGACGGTCATGCCAAGCAAGATATATATAATCGTTGCGAAGATTTGAATGATCTTTGCGGATATACAACTATTTACCGTCCATTGTCGCAAGATGTACATCCTAATCTGATTAGGGTTTGGAACCGTTACTTTCCAATGAATGATGATGGTTCCTTGAAAATGCTGTCTCCGGAGCTAACAGGGGAATATTCACTTAGCAAGACTTGCCTTTTATCGCTGGAGGACTGGATTAGCAGGGCATGCCTTTTGTCGGATATACTCATAAATTCAACCCGGAAAATCCATCAATTCGACTCAACTCTAACTAAAGAGATTGACAAAAAGCTCTCCGAATTCAAGGATGAAATGCTAAAAGGCGGAATGATTTAATAAAAGAGATTGGACCCATTCGACTGCGCTCAGGGCAGGTGAGTCCAGCAAAGCTGGATAAATATTGAAGAAGCAATGTCAAATTAAGGGAGATAAACTGTCGATGTTTAAAAAATATAACCAAGTTATGGATAACAAAGTAGATAACTATTTTTGTTGTAGTCATACAGCAGGAGGGAATAGAGATCATGGTATACCTGCTAAAGCCACAAGGTTATGGGCAGGTGGCCCTGCTTGTCCAAGTTGTTCAGTTCTTTTTTATATATCCGCTTTGGAAATTATTTCTGAGATACCTCCTCACATCGTTAACTTAATAACAACTAGGTCTTCATTAGAACAAGTTGCAGAACAACTGATACATACCTATCAGCAAAAGATTTCTCCAAAATTAAATGAAAAATTAGGTGTTGACCACAAATGCAAGTTTGCACCTTCCTGCTCGCAATACATGCTTGAAGCAATTCGAAATTATGGTTTTTTTAAGGGACTCAATATTGGGGTTTCAAGATTGAAAAGATGTACTCCTAATAATCCGCAGTCGGGATATGATCCTCTATTATAATTAAGCTGCAAAACACAACATTAAACGACAAGTAACCCCCTAATACCCCGATAAACAGAATCGGGGTTAAAATTAGGGGGCTAAATTTAACGACAATTACCCATACCTGGGCGGTGTGGGCTAAACCATTATTTTTAGCGTAAAAACGGCAATTTTGGGTAGAGAGGAAAAATTTTTGTTAATTTTAAAGAAAATAGTTGACGGAAGTTAAGTGATTAGTTAAAATTGATAATGGTTCACAGCATGGTGAACTCGTCGCTGGTCGCACGTGACTAGAGGCTCGTAAAAAGACCCCCGCTGGTTTGTTCCAAACCAAGACGCGGGGACAGGCAGCAGCTCCCGGAGGAGCAAGAAGGCCAGCAGGCACAAGTCGCAACAAATCAAACAGCAAAAAGTAAAAAGCAAAAACACATAGCAAAAATCAAACAGGGAGAGATTCGCGGCAAAGGTCATATCAATCCCGCATGGTTCAGATGGACCAAGACAGCGGGGCAAGCAAAATCAATAACAAATAATGCCCCTGCAAAATATAACGGAAACCCCCTGCGATGCAGGGGGCTAACAACCCCGCCACACGCCTTCGGCGAAGATGGCGGTGGTAAAATATAACGACATAAAACCCCGGACCGTGCCCGGGGCTAAATTTAACGACAATAACCCACACCTGAGCGGTGTGGGCTAAACCAAAAAAACAACAACAACGTTACCCCCGGTAAAACCGGGGGCTAAATAATTGCGCGGCCGTGCCGACCGCGGCTAAACGGGATTCGTAAGTACAATGTTATTCAAAGGGTAACCCCCTAATGAATTAGGGGGCTAAATTAGTCGCCGTTCCCTTCTTCGCTTCGCTACGCCGTGGTAAACCGGCGACTGCTAAACCAAAAATCTGCATTATTTTCAAAAAATTTGGGGTTTTTGTTTGACTTTTGTTAAAAATATGGTATAATACCGGGGTTGTTAGGCAAAAAGACAACACGGACATAGCCCCAGCAGGGGCAAGGCAAGCCAGCAGGCACAAGTCGCAACAAATCAAACAGCAAAAAGTAAAAAGCAAAAACGCATAGCAAAAATCAAACAGGGATAGACTCGCGGCAAAGGTCATATCAATTCCCGCAATGGTTCAGATGGACCAAGACAGCGGGGCAAGCAAATCAAAAAGTCACAAGGCATAAGTCATAAGTCACTAACCCTGGAATGACATTTCCCCCGTCGCAAGCAACGGGGCTAAACTAAACCATGCCGGATTATCGCGTCACAATCAGAATACCTCGATGGATTGACAGGCTGGTCGTTTGGCCTGTATTAGTCTGGCGGTGGTTCTGGTATGACCATTCGTATCGGCGGGTGAAATTAATCGGGAGAAAATACGCGAAGGTCGAGCCGCGAGATTTTGAGAAAATCAGCAAATATATCTGGTGGTCAAGAAAGACGCCGAGGTCACACAGTGCGGTACGATTTATAGAAAAGGGGCAAGTGCTGGTTCCTGTTCATATGCACAGGGAAATACTGCTTTCAAATCCTAAACAAATTCAAAATTCGAATAACAAAAACTCGAAAAGGAAACGGACGTCGATATTCGTTGACCATATAAACAGGGACGCGCTCGATAATCGAAGGGCGAACCTTCGGCTTGCGACAGAATCGCAGAACTGTATGAACAGGCGAAAGTGCAAGGGGACAAGCTCGCAATATAAGGGAGTTAACTGGAATAAAGCGAGAAAGTTGTGGCAAGCGGCTGTCAGGAACGGCAAAAATACTGTTTATCTGGGCAGTTTCGAATCGGAGGTCGAGGCGGCGAGGGCGTATGATGCGGCGGCGCGGAAATATCACGGCGAGTATGCGTATCAGAATTTCGAGGATGAGAATAAAAAATTATCGCGGCGGGCGAGAATCAGGAAAATAATCAAGGGGACAATAAATTTACTGGAGCGGGCGGAAGATGACCTGTGATTCGATGATGCGGCTGTACTGGCGGATGTTTTCACGGAAGGGATGCCATTCGAGGAATATATTGGCGAGCGATTCCCAGAGCGAAATCCAGGCGGCGATTGTCAGGCCCTGCGCGAAGACCTCGTATGCGACGCCGCGATGGGATGGTAAGCTGCGGGTGGCAAGTATCGCACTTATAAGGAAGACGAGGCCGATTGCGAACATAATGAAAGAACGGCGGAACATTCGCTTCATCTGGCGGAGCTCGATTTCGCGGAGGTAGATGTAATAATTGTTGATGCTGTTGTTGATGCGGTCGATGTGTTTGGCGTCGGGCATTTTTTCGAGCGAGATTCGGATAATAAACGGTCGGCTGCCGATTTCGGCAACGCAGTCGGTGAGGTAATCAACGAACTGCTGGTCAAGCTCCTTGCGATAGTACGGGGCGCTCTTATCGAAATTGTGGTAGAGGCTTTCGACGGATTTTACGGACACGTCGATAATCAGGCGGTTGTCGTAAGTTGCTTCGTACCTGTCGTGCATCGACTTTTTCATAGGATATATCCTGAAAAATTACCCGAACGTGAGTATCCGGAAAAAAGACGAAAAAAGCAATCGAAAAACAGCCTGATAAAGATTTGCAAAAACCGGGACTATAGCGGATAATTATTTTATCATACAGGAATTAACAGGGAGCTATAATGAGCGTTAAAATATCGAAAACGCGGGACAAATTAAAAAAGCTCAAAGCGGTGCTGGCTGATGCGCACAATCTTTTAATCGTGATACAGGATAATCCCGACCCGGACGCGATCGGTGCGGCGACGGCGCTGAAGGAACTGGTCAGGAAAACGAATAATGTAAACAGTCAAATCGCGTACGGCGGGACGGTTGGCAGGGCTGAGAATCGCGAGCTGATTCATTATCTGCAATTTAAGTTTTATACGTTCGCTGAGGTTGACTGGAGCAATTTCGATTTAATCGCGATGGTCGATACGCAGCCGAGGACGGGCAATAATCCGCTGCCGGCGCATATTCATCCTGATATTGTCATCGACCACCACCCGATACGAAAATACACACGCAAAATCGATTTTACCGATATAAGGCAGGGTTGCGGGGCGACGTCTACGATTCTATGGGAATATCTTTGTGCGGCTAAGGTCGAGCCTAATATGCCGCTTGCCACGGCACTGCTCTACGGAATTATGTCCGACACACAGGATTTGGGCAGGGAGGCGACGAAGGCGGATATCGAGGCGATGGAGACGCTGTATCCGCTGGCGAATAAGCGGATGCTCAGCCAGATTAAAAACGGGCGTGAGCCGAATTCGTATTATGAGCTGCTGGCCAAAGGGCTGAACAATACGAAGATTTATGACCACTGCGCGATTTGCAGAATGGGAATAATTGATAACGCTGATATGCTCAGCGAGGTGGCGGATTTATTGCTGCGGCACGAGCAGGTGGACTGGGTGCTTTGCTACGGGACGGTTGACGGAACTATGCTGCTTTCGCTTCGTACGCAGGATAAAAATATGTCGGCGGGTGATGTGATTCATTCAATTGTGAAGAAAATCGGGACCGGCGGCGGTCACGATAGTATGGCGGGCGGACAAATCATATTAAAACGGCAGGGTGGAAAACCAATCACTAAAACCGAAGCGGGAAAAATTATTCGCGAACGGTTTTTAAAGGCGTTAGGCATAAGCGGCAAAAAAGGCGTTCGCCTGGTGGGGAAGAAAAAAAGTTAACGCAATTTCAGCGTTGCAAGCGCGATGGCGGCGAACAGAGCGGCTAATAACCAGAAGCGGACGATAACCTGGGGTTCGGACCAGCCTTTGAGATGAAAATGGTGATGGATGGGAGCGCAGCGGAACAGGCGTTTGCCGCCGGTATATTTGAAATAGCCTACCTGCAGGACGACGGACATCATTTCCATAATGAAGACGCCGCCGATGATTAGCAGCAGGATTTCATTTCTTGTGACGAGTGCGCCGTAGCCCATCGCGGCTCCGAGGGGCAGTGAACCGACGTCGCCCATAAAGACCTGAGCGGGATGGCAGTTGTACCAGAGGAAGCCGAGGATTGCGCCGAGGACTGATGCGAAGAAGATGCTCAGCTCGCCTGCGCCTGGTATTGCGGGTAGCAGCAGGTAGCTCGACCACGTAACGGAGCGGTTCATATATTCGGAGGAGACGTAGCAGAGAATGACGAGGACGACGGCGACGATTGCGATGCAGCCTGCGGCCAGGCCGTCCATTCCGTCGGTGAGATTTACGGCGTTGCTGGTCGCGGTGAGATAGAAAATCGCGATGAGAATGAACATCCAGGTTTTCAGGGGGATGCCTTGTTTGTAGAACGGAACCCAGAGCCGCATACCGTCATCGATGCCGCCGCGGACGAAATCGGAATAGAGGAACGAGGCGATGAGAACGGCCCCGCCGATTTGGAATATGAGTTTTTCCCAGGGTTTTAGGCCGTCGCGGGTTCTGTGTCGAAGGTGTGCGGTGAGTTTGAGCCAGTCGTCAACGGCGCCGAGTCCGCCGAACCAGACGAGCAGCACAATTGCTTTCTGGATGAACGGATTGTCGAGGCGTGCCCAGAGGAGCGTGCCGGCAAAAACGGCGAGCAAAATTATGAGGCCGCCCATTGTGGGGGTGTTGGCTTTGTCCTTGGTCAGCTCGTTGAGAGCGGCGTGGTGGAATTCGGGCCTGTCGCCGATTTTTTTTCTCATAAGCCAGCGGATAATTTTGGGTCCGAAGATAATCGCGACGGCGAAGGAGGTGATGGCGGCGACGATGCATCGGAACATCACGTTCTGGTAGGCGTAGAAGCCGAGCCGGTGTGTGAAGCTGTCGCGAAGAAGGTATAATAAATGGTAAATCAACTTTTATCGGGACCTGGTAATGGCGAATCAATAAAACATTGCTGCAGTTTATGCACGACGATTTCCAGAGCAGCGTTTCTGGAACCTTTTACTAATACTATATCGTAATCTTTTATGAATTTGTGCAGATTATCCGCGGCAGCATTGGCGTCGGGGAAATTTTCGATTTCGAGTTTGTAAGCGGCGATGGTTTTTGCGGTCGATGCGGCCAGTGCGGACATCGGGCCGGTGGTTATTACAAGGGGAACATTGGCATTGATAATGTCACCGGCAAGCTCTTCGTGATATTTTCGCGAGTGTTCGCCAAGCTCGCCCATATCGCCGCAGACGAAAACGGGTCTGCGTTTTTCGCTCGCGGCCATTTTGGAGAGCAATTCCAAGGCGTTTTTCATCGAGGCTGGGTTGGCGTTGTAGCAGTCGTCGATGACTTCGATTGAGCCGAAGCGCCTGATATGCGCACGCATATCGACCGGCGGGATGGATTTAACGGCGTCGGCGAACTGCTGAGCGGTAAAACCAAGCTCGCTGCATACCGACCAGGCGGCGAGCGCATTTTCGAGATTGCCTTTGCCGCCGAGCGGGATGTTTACCGAAACCGAGTCGATTGTAAATTCGCTACATTTATGATTCCAGTCGGAGGTCTGCGGGTGAACGTCGCAGGTTTGGTCAAGTCCGAAGGTGGTAAATTGGTATCCGTTCTCACGGGCGGCGGCGACGAGATTGCTGCAATCGCCGTTAATGAAAAGCCTGCCGGCGGGAGCAAGGCCGGTCGCGATTGATAATTTTTCACGGGTTATCGCGTCGAGGCTGCCAAGGCCTTCGAGATGGGCGGGACGGACGTTGGTAACTATCGCGAAATCGGGCCGGGTGATTTTGCTGAGGTATTCGATTTCGCCGGGGCGGTTGGTGCCGAGTTCGGCGATGATGAATTCGTCGTCTGCTTTGGCGGCGAGAAGGGTAAGCGGCACGCCGATTTGGTTATTGAAATTCTTGGGCGACTGGTAAACGCGGTGACGGCTTTTCAGAACGTGGGCGATAATGTGGCGGGTGGTGGTTTTGCCGACCGAGCCGGTAATCGCGATTACTTTGAATTTTGATTTTGTTCTGTAATGCACGGCGAGACAGCCGAGCGCTTCTACTGTATCATCTACACGCAGGAGGAATTTTTCATCGGCGTCGGGCAGTTTGATATTTCTATTTACTACGGCGCAGACGGCTCCTTTTTTGATGGCCTGGCTGACGAAGGAATGACCGTCGAAGTTTGCGCCTGTTATGGCGAAAAAGCAGTCGCCGGGATTGACGGCACGAGAGTCTGTGGATACAGAAATCGAACCGCCCCGCCGCGATGCGCGGGCCGTAATAATTTTTGCCAGGTTTTGGTGCGGATTATTCATTTTTTAATTGTTTTAATCGCTTCGCAGCTAATTTTACCTAATATAAAGGGTTTAATACAGCTTTTTGCCGTAAATAAGGAACAAGGCTTAAAATTGTTAATTTTTGGGAATTTTGAACAAAAACAGCTTGACGTATAACGTTATTCGTTATATAATATAAACCGAAGCCTATGATAAAAAGCTTTAAATGTGACGAGACGGAAAAGATATTCAATCGGCGGTATTCCCGAACATTGCCGACTGATATTCAAAGAACGGCTTTCAGAAAACTTCGTATGATTCATAACAGTAAATTAATATCAGATTTGAAAGTGCCTCCTGCCAATCATCTCGAAAAGCTTGGAGGTAATCGCAAAGGACAATACAGCATAAGAATTAATGACCAGTGGCGTATTTGTTTCGAATGGTATCAAAATAACGCTTTAAATGTTGAAATTACGGATTATCACTGAGGTTTTTAAAATGAGAAAAGATAAAATAACACCGCTGCATCCGGGCGAGGTATTGTTCGAAGAATTTATGAAACCTTTGAATCTTAGCCAAAATCAGGTAGGCAATGACCTGGGTGTGTCGGCAAGAAGAATAAATGAAATAGTGCACGGGAAAAGAAGCATAACTGCGGACACGGCCTTGCGGCTAAGTCGATATTTTGGTAACTCGGCTGAATTCTGGCTGGGCCTGCAAATGGATTACGACTTAGATATCGAGACCGACAGTCATCTTGAGCAAATAGAAAAAGAAGTAAAAAAATTAGTACAAATTTAGAATGATTTTCAGTTCCTATACTTTTTCTTTCAGACAGTCAGCGGCGATTTCCTTGTCGCTGAATGGGATTTTTTCTTTTCCTATAATTTGGTAATTTTCGTGGCCCTTGCCGGCGATGAGCAGTATATCATTTTTTTGCGCGATGCTGATTGCGTAACGGATAGCTTCGCTGCGTTCAAGCTCGACGTAAATTTTTTCGGCGGTCGGATTTTCGAAGCCTGTCATTATTTCACCGATGATAAATTCCGGCGGTTCGGTTCTGGGATTGTCGCTGGTGACAATAACCAAATCCGCGAGCTGCTCGGCGACGGCTGCCATACGCGGGCGTTTGGTTCGGTCGCGGTCGCCGCCGCAGCCGAACAGAACGATTAATCTGCCTTTGCAGAGCGGCTTTAGTGTCGAAAGCACGTTTCGCAGGGCATCATCTGTGTGCGCATAATCTATAAGAATCGTGAAATCGCAATCGGCATCGACTTTTTCGAGTCTGCCGGGGACGTTTTTAAGCGATGACAAACCATTCGCAACAGTTTGTAAATCCAGTCCCGCGGCAAGGCACAGGCCGGCGGCGGCGAGGTGGTTACTGATATTGTATAAGCCGACCAGCGGGGTTGCAACGGAACGGGTTTGAGCGGCGTAAGATAAATTAAATCTCGTGCCTTCGATTGTCATTGATTCGATATGAGCGGTGATATCTGTATCGGAGTCGATGCCGTAATATAAAATTTTTGCTTTGGTTCGCTTTGCTATTTGTGATGAATGAGGCGCGCTGCTGTTAAGGATTGCGAACGCATCAGGAGAAAGTTTTTCAAAGAGTTTGGTTTTGGCGTCGAGATAAGCGGACTCGGTTTTGTGATAATCGAGGTGGTCGCCGGTAAGATTTGTAAATGCGGCGGCTTTGAAATCTATCGCGGCAAGACGGTCCTGATGCAGAGCGTGGCTGCTTGCTTCGATGACCATATATTTCGCGCCTGAGGCAACCATTTGTTTTTGTGCGTCGGCAATTGTCAGGCAGTCGGGAGTCGTGAGGGGAGCTTCGATAACCTTTGAGCCTGTGTCATATATCACCGTTCCGATTAGGCCGCATTTGAAACCGGCGTTTTGAAAGACCGAGCGGACGAGAAACGCGACGGTTGTTTTGCCGTTGGTTCCGGTTACGGCGAGATTGGTTAATTTTGAAGACGGGTTGCCGGCGTGCGTCTGTGCGAGTATTGCGGCGGCGGATGATGCGTTTTCGACATTTATATAATTGACCCCGGGCACAGGTCCCGGGGCTAAACCGGTTTTTGAAACGATGAATTTTGCGCCGGATTTTATGGCTTGAGGGACGAAATCGCAGCCGTCACAATTTGCGCCGGCTATGGCGACGAAACAATCGCCCGGTTTTACGAGGCGGGAATCGATGCGGACGGCCGGGCCGGTCGGAGCAACAACGAGTTTGAGTAAATCATCAAAATTCATTATTTCGCCTGTGGTTTTGATATTTCAAACAGTTTAACTATTTTAGTTAAAACAGGTAAAATTGCAATAAGACAGCTTTATCGGCGGCAAAGAATCGGTTATTATGTACAGCAGCGGGTGTAAACAAGCCATACTGCGGTTCAACAATGGGGTTTGATATGAAAACACGCGGAATTTTTTCAGCAGTAATAATCTGTCTATTGTTCTGTTTGCAGTTTTGTGCGTCTGGCGAAGAACAATACTATGCGGTATTTATCGACGGGCAGCGTGCGGGATACGCGGTGCACAACAGGGGTGTCAACGGCAATGAGGTGCGGACGAGCGACCGGGTAATG
>JBBABK010000050.1:0-10358 GCA_041657685.1 Phycisphaerae bacterium
ATTTAAACTGAGTCGCGATGAGCTGGCCGAGGCAATTCGCCTTGTGCCGCTGGTGTCTATCGATTTAATAATCGCCGACGGCCGGGGTCGGGTGCTCGTCGGGAGGCGCAATAACGAGCCGGCTCGCGGATTTTTGTTCGTGCCGGGCGGGCGGATTTTGAAAAACGAGCGTATCTCCGACGCATTCGAGCGGATTACCAAAGATGAACTCGGCCTCGATGTTAATTACAGCCAGGCGGTACTGCTCGGCGCGTTCGACCATATATATGATACCAATTTTGCAAAGCTGCCCGGCCTCGGAACGCACTATGTCGTCCTGGCTCACAAAATAAAACTGAACGGCAAAGTCGATATCAAGCCCGACGCTCAGCACAGCGAAATGCTCTGGCTGGATAAAAACGAAATAATCAATAACGAAAAAGTCCACCCAAATACAAAAGCCTACTTCGAGACGAACCTCAAAGGGCTGATTGCGAAAGAATAAATCATTATGCCAAACGAAGAGACAACCGAACGACTGGATTTTATCAGGCAAATCGTAGCCGAAGATATAAAAAGCGGAAAATGGGACGGCCGGGTCGCGACGCGATTTCCGCCCGAACCCAACGGCTATCTGCACATCGGTCACGCCAAGAGCATCTGCCTGAACTTCGGCATCGCGGCCGAGTTCGGCGGCACGTGCAACTTGCGATTCGACGATACCAACCCTGTCAAGGAAGAGCAGGAATATATCGACTCGATTATCGCCGACGTCAAGTGGCTTGGCTGGGATTGGCAGGACCGGCTGTTTTACGCCAGCGATTACTTCGGGCAGATGTACGAGTATGCGGTGCATCTTATAAAAAAAGGCAAGGCATACGTCGATGATTCGACGGCCGACGAAATAAGACAGCAGCGCGGAACGCTGACCGAACCCGGAACAAACAGCGCGTTTCGAAATCGGAGCGTCGAAGAAAATCTCGATTTGTTCGCGCGGATGAAAGCCGGCGAATTTCCAGACGGCAGCAAAGTGCTTCGCGCGAAAATAGATATGGCAAACCCCAATCTCAATATGCGAGACCCGGTGATGTACCGCATCCTGCACGCGAGCCATCCGCGCACCGGCGACAAATGGTGCATCTACCCGATGTACGACTGGGCGCACGGCCTGGAGGATTCGCTCGAAAAAATCACGCACTCGATTTGCACGCTCGAATTTGAAAACCATCGGCCGTTGTACGACTGGTTCCTCGACGCGCTCGGCATCTATCATCCGCAGCAAATCGAATTCGCGCGTTTGAATTTAACCTATACCGTAATGAGCAAACGCAAACTGCTGCTGCTCGTGCGCGAAAAATTAGTCAACGGCTGGAACGACCCGCGAATGCCGACGCTGAAAGGGCTTCGCCGCAGGGGATATTCGCCGCAGGCGATTCGCAATTTCTGCAAAACCATCGGCGTAAATAAATTCAACAGCACGGTTGACGCGGCTTTTCTCGAACATTGCCTGCGGGAAGATTTGAATAAAACCAGCACGCGCGTAATGGCGGTATTGAAACCGCTCAAGGTTGTGATTACGAACTATCCGCAGGGCCGGACCGAAGAACTCGATGCGATTAATAATCCTGAAGACGAATCAGCAGGCACAAGGAAAGTGCCGTTCAGCGGGGAGCTTTATATCGAGCGGGAAGATTTTATGGAACAGCCCGCGAAAAAATTCTTCCGCCTTTCGCCGGGCAAAGAAGTCCGCCTGCGTTACGCATATTTCATCACCTGCACGGACGTCGTCAAAGACGCAAACGGAAATATCACCGAATTGCACTGCACCTACGACCCCGCCACTCGCGGCGGCGACGCGCCGGACGGCAGAAAAGTGAAATCGACACTGCACTGGGTCTCCGCCAATCACGCGATCGATGCCGAGGTGAGATTGTACGATTATCTGTTCACGAAAGAAAATCCCGACCAGGCCGAAGAAGGACAGGATTTCAAATCGAACCTCAATCCAAATTCGCTGGAAATTCTCGAAGACTGTAAGGTCGAGCCGGCTCTGGCCGATGCAAAACCGCTGGACAGATTTCAATTCGAACGGATGGGATATTTCTGCGTTGACCCCGATACAACACGAGACAAACTCGTCTTTAATCGCACGGTAGGCTTGCGTGACACCTGGGCAAAAATCCAGAAACAGCAAAATGCATAATTTTTCACTGCGATATCCGAAGAAATTAGCAGATAAGATTGCTTCGTCCCGATAAACCACATCGGGACTTGCAATGACAGCTGGGTCGCAGCTGTCATTCCATGTGAACGACGCGCTGGCTCTGGTCGGCTTCGAGGCTGGCCTTCTTTATCACGTCGTACAGTCCGCGGCTGTTGCGTACCTTCTCGAAAGTAAATTCCGGGTCGCTCTTGTCGGATGTGATTAACGTCACCTGGCCGATGCCGAACATGCAGTCCAGAATTGTCCTGCGCAGCTTCAAATCCACAACGCGGAACATATCGAGATTATCAACCCGCCGGTCGAGGATTCCCCTGCTGTACTCGATTCGGTCGGAGTTGACCTCATAGTGGGTCATCTTCAGTTTCAAAACCTTCAGCGCGAACAGCAGCACAAACATAACCATCAGGCCGACGGCGACAATCTGCCGCCAGTAACTAATCGCGAAATACTGTCCGTCGCTCATCTGAAACTGATTGACTTTGTAATAGATTCTATCGATTAAATTTTCGACCGGATACTTGAAAACGAAGAACGCCAGCGCGATAAAAATCAATGTCTTGACAGCCGCCCCCGCCAGGCCGAACAGCGATGGTTTCGCTGCGAACAATATGCCGGTATCTTCCTGCGTTTCAGCTTCGAGTCCCTGTGCCTTGCGCTCCGCCGCCTGGAGCAGCTTTTTGGCTTTTTCGGTATTGAGAAATTCGCCGCACATACGGCACTTGACCGCGTTAGCCCCAATCAGCTCGTCGCAGAATACACAATGCTTGAGCTTCTGCGCCGCCTGTCGTCTTATCTGTCCTTCCTTATATTCCACAATATCCATAAAATTCCTATCGGCTATTTGGCAGCCGAGGCTGTACGACTTATGCCCGCAGCGGGACGGCGTTTCAATTCGCGCCGGGTTATGCTATAATGGTTGTTTTAATTTAGGTCCGAGAAAAATCCTATGAAAATACCTGTTGTCGCGATAATCGGAAGGCCCAACGTGGGCAAAAGCTCACTGCTCAACGCACTGGCCGGCGAGATGATTAGCATTGTCGAGCCGACCGCCGGCGTTACGCGCGACCGAATCAGCACGATTATCGAAAAAAATGACCGGTACATCGAGCTTGTCGACACCGGCGGCTATGGAATCGTCGATGCCGACCAGCTAAGCAATCACGTCGAAGGCCAAATCCGCAGGGCAATCGCCTCGGCCGACCTGGTTTTGTTTATGGTCGATATCCGCGACGGCATTACGCCGCTCGATAAAACAATCGCGCAGCTTCTTCGCAAAGAAAACCTAAAAGTAATCGGAGTGGCGAACAAGGCCGACAACGCAAAACTGTTTCCGACGGCGGGAGAATTCGTACGATTAGGCTTCGGCGATTTTTTGTGCATATCCGCGAAGAACAATCTCAATAAACTCGTACTGCTCGACCGCATACTCGCCGAGGTGGCGCACCTCGAATCCACCAGGCCCGACGAACCCGTGATGAAAATCGCTATTGTCGGAAAGCGCAACGCCGGCAAGAGCACACTGCTAAACGCGATGGTCGGCGAGGACCGGGTAATCGTCAGTGAAACGCCCGGCACGACGCGCGACGCGGTGGACGTGCGATTCGTAAAAGACGGCAGGACTATCGTGGCGATTGATACGGCCGGCGTTCGCAAAAAAGGCAAGATGAACGATATCGATTTTTATAGCTACGTCCGCGCGACAAAATCGGTCGCAAGGGCCGACGTGGTTCTGCTGCTCATCGACGCGACCGAGCCGGTTTCGCACGTCGATAAAAAACTCGCAAAATTCATAATGGACGAATACCGCCCCTGCATCATTATCGTAAACAAATGGGACCTGGCGAAAGACCAGGCGGGAACCGATGATTACGCCGAGTATCTTGGCAAAACGCTGCGGGGTCTAAAGCAGGCGCCGATTGCGTTTACCACCGCCAAAGAAAAAAAGAACGTGCAGAGCGTTCTGGATTTGGCCGCCGAGTTGCAAAAACAGGCGAATACGCAAATCCCCACACCCAAACTCAACAAGGCCTTTGAAATTATCAAAGAAGAACGAGTCCGAGTCGCCGGCAAAAAGCCCGGCCGACCGAAAATTTATTACGCGACCCAAATCGCGGTAAATCCCGTTACAATCCTGATGTTCGTGAACAGACCGGAATTATTCGATGAAAATTATCAGCGGTTTATAACAGGAAGATTGCAGGCATTGCTGCCGATTTCCGAAGTGCCGGTGCGCCTGTTCGCTCGTCCGCACAGAGGGGAATCTCCCGAACGAAAAAAGCGCTTGACGGCTCGAAAATAAATCGTATTAAGAGGAAGGTGTAAAGATGAAAACACTTCTTTTAATGCTTGTTTGCGGCGGCGGTTATATTATCGCGTACTATACTTACGGGCGATACCTCGCGCGCAAAATCTTCAAACTAAGCGTCAATGCAGTTGTGCCGTCGCGAAAATTCAGAGACAATATCGATTATGTCCCAACCCGCAAGAGCATCCTGTTCGGCCATCATTACACGTCCATCGCCGGTACGGGCCCGATTGTCGGGCCGGCCATCGGCGTGATATGGGGCTGGCTGCCGGCCATTCTGTGGGTAACGTTCGGCTCGATATTAATGGGCGCGGTACACGATTTCGGCTCGCTGGTCGTCTCGCTGCGCAACGAAGGCAAGAGCATCTCCGAAATTTCCTCGCGTTACATCAACAAGCGCGTCCGGCTGATTTTCTTTTTCGTCGTGTTCCTGACGCTGCTGATTGTCATCGCGATTTTCGGCCTGGTCATCGCGCTTGTGTTCGACCAGTTCCCGCAGTCGATACTACCGGTGTGGCTGCAGATTCCGATTGCGATTGGGCTCGGCTGGTTCATTTACAAAAGGAACGGAAACATATTTTTATCCACGCTCGTTTCGGTAATCGCGCTGTACGCGACGATATTACTCGGCGGATGGCTGCAGACGGTAAAACCCGACCTGCTGACGATACCCAATTTTGCGAATATGCCTGCGACGGGCACATGGACGATAATCCTGCTCATATATGCGTGGATTGCATCGACGCTGCCGGTCACTATGCTGCTTCAGCCGCGCGACTATATTAACGCCTGGCAGCTTTTCATCGCGATGGGGCTTTTGGTGTTCGGCGTCATAGCGGCAACGGCGAAAAGCTCTCTCGAAATCGTCGCACCGGCCGTCAATACATCCCTGCCTGCCGACACGCCTTCGCTGTGGCCTTTTTTGTTTATCACGATAGCCTGCGGCGCAATCAGCGGCTTTCACAGTCTCGTCGCATCGGGCACGAGTCCCAAGCAGCTATCGAACGAGCGCGACGCGCAGTTCATCGGCTACGGCTCGATGCTGCTGGAAGGATTCCTCGCGGTTCTGGTGATTATCTGCGTCTGCGCGGGCGTAGGTTTGGCATTTAAAACACCGGACGGAACAATCCTCTCCGGCAAGGCCGCGTGGATGTATCATTATTCGTCGTGGGGCACGCTCACCGGCGGGCTAAGGGCGCAGCTTGACGCGTTCATACAAGGCGCCTCCCATATTATAGCTGCGATAAAAATCCCGCAGTTCATCGGCAGCGCACTGATGGGAGTGTTCGTAGCGTCGTTCGCAGGAACAACACTCGACACCGCGACAAGAATTCAAAGATACGTCATTAGCGAGCTGGCGAATGATTTGGGAATGAAAAAATTATCGAACCGCTGGATTGCCACGACAATCGCCGTGCTGACCGCGGCGGGTCTTGCCTTCGCTACCGGCGCAAACGGAGCGGGAGCGAAAATGTTGCGGCCGATGTTCGGAACGGCCAATCAGCTTTTGGCGGCTTTAGCGCTGCTTGTCGTTACGATGTATCTGCACAAAAAAGGCGGGTGGAAATTCATCCTGGCCGGCGTACCAGCTTTGATAATGCTCGCGGTAACTTTTTCAGCGCTGGTCATACAGATAAAGCAATACATCCCGCTGCTCGATACACAGCCGAAGGAATACTGGCCGCTGGTCGCTCTGGGAATCGCGTTGTTCGGCCTTGCGATATGGATGACGGTCGAGACAGTAATTGTATTTATCAAGACCCCGGCGCCGCGGCAGGAGACTGCAACGGCTCAAGCTCGAAGCGGGCAATGCCGGCCGGTTGATTGAGTTTGATTTTATTCTGACGAAGAAATTCCTCGGGGAAATTATACTCGACTTCTTTGCGCTGTTCTCCTGTGTTCTTTGCGTCCTCATCGAGAATATATAGTGTTATCTGGAACGGCTGCTCTCTGTACGCACGAGACGCGTCGGGAGTGGCACTAATCGTGAACGTCGCCAGCTCGGAATAATTATCCAGCACAACCCTGTACTTGCCCACGAGGTTGGGGCTAAGCACAAAACCAATCGTCGCCTGCGTAATCGAAAACGGGCTGAGGTCCTCGGTCTGCGGCGGCATCATAACCTTGACCTTGGTCGCGACAGGATAAGTTTCATCCTGGTTTAGCCGAATAACAGCGTTCTTCTCGAAATCATTCAGCCTGGCCTGCTCGATTTCACTTTCGTTAAGAACGACGTCCGCAACGGCCGGTCCCCAGTCCTGCGGCACGCGCACTTTTACCGTCGCAGGCTCGACCTTTTTCGGATTGAGAACGTTGCCGTTCGACCGAACAACACGGACCGGCACTTCCTTTTCGACAAGCGAGCTAACCTTTACTGTTATGGTTTTGGGCTTGGCATCGACTGCCGAGACACGCAGTTCACGCAGTCGGCCGCTGTTTCTGAGAAATTCCAGAACGTTCACGGCAGCTTCGCCCGGCTCACGAAAACCAACCTCGGCGGGACTGATGAAAAATTCCATCCTCGGCGAACCAGTTTTCAATTCCCGCCGAAGCTCATCAAGCCGCGATGCCGTGCCGCGCAGCGTCAGCTCTTCGAGAACAATGCTGCGTTGACCGTCAATCGTCAGCCACAGGTCGCTCGCCAGCGACCTTTCCGCCTTTAAAATCACGTTCTCGAAAGTGTATTCCTGGTCCTGTGCCTGGTCGGCCCAGACCCAGATAAGAACAGTGATGAAAATCACCAGGAAAATCTTGCCGTAATTTATATGTCTCAGTCTTTCCATTTTGCGGATCAATCTTTTTTATTTTTCTCGTCAATTTTTGCCGCGTCGACGACCACCGTTTTTCTCGGTATCCTTTTGAACCATCTCGATTCGCGAAGTGTAATCGCGTTCATCAGGTGTTCGCGCAGCTGCGACTCATCGACTTTGCGAACCAACTTGCCGTTTGTCGCGATTGAAATTATCCCGGTTTCCTCGCTGACCACAATAACGCTGGCATCGCAGCCGCTGCTCATTCCCATAGCCGCCCTGTGCCGCGAGCCAAGTTCCATATCGCCGATTTTTTCCGCCTCGGATAAAGGAAGCTGCACCGAAGCGGCCACGATTCTGTCGCTGTGAATGATTACCGCCATATCGTGCAGGGCTGTGCCGTTATGGAAAATGGTTTTGAGCAGTTCGGCACTGACCCGCGCGTCGAGGCGGACACCGGTTTCGACAAACTCCCCGAGAGCGACCCTACGCTCTATTACGATAATCGCGCCGGTGCGCGATTCGGACATACTTAGAACAGCCGCTATGATTTCCTCGACCGTCCGCGACACGTCCCTGCCCGGCCCGCCGAGAAAACGGGGCTGTGCAATTCGCATCAACGCTCTGCGGATTTCAGGCTGAAACGCCGCGACCGCAACGACGAGTACGAAAACCAAAAAGTAATTGTACAGGTGACGCAGTCTTTCGAGATGAAGTTGCACCGCCACCAGGTTAAGCAGCAATACAGCCGCTACGATAACGAGAATGACGCCGCGGAAAAGACGTTCGCCCCTTGTGCCTTCGAGGAAATCAACGACCCAGTAGACCACCAGGCCGATGAGAAGAAGTTCGATGCCAACAGCCCACCACGTATATCCCGCCACGCGATGGAAATAATCGATAAGATTCTGCAAATCTCAAATCCCTTTTTGAATTTCCAGTTCCCGCCTGTCGGTGACGGCCTGCGGGATTTCTCGCCTTTACTCTTTCCGGGCTACGGAAGCGTTCGCTCAGTTAATCTGCTCGGTTCATCCAGATGGAACAATGCGTCAAGGTCTTCATTCAGCTCTTTCTGGTTGAGCCTCAATATACGAGCATGCCTGCGACTGCCTTCAGCCATCGTTTCACCAGGCTGTGAACAGCCGGTCAACTCAACCGTCAAACAAACCAAGAGAACCGCTAACAATAAACCCATAAAAATTTTCATCTAATAATCCCTTCTCGAAGCTCCCCGGCCCCGACATGTCGGGGTGTCGGCGATTTATTCATCCCCACCTTTTAGGTGTAAACCAGAAACCTAACGTCTTACGCTGGTCATTATAGCAGGGACAAACCGCCGTGTCAATGCTAAAAAGCCACAAAAACACGATTCTGTTGACCGAAAAGCCCATTAAGGGACCTGTCCTATAATATCGGTTATCACCCTTCCCACCGCTAATAAATCATTATGGTTTTTACAAAATTTATTAATTAATAATACAGAAAATCACGAAGCCGACCGGCTGATTTCGCTGTCGATTAATAATGTGACCGGGCCGTCGTTGACGCTTTCGACATCCATATGAGCCTGGAAAACGCCCTGCTCGACCGTCAATCCGAAACCTCTTACGGCCTCGACAACCATTTCGTAAAGCTGCTTTGCGATTTCTGGTTCGGCTGCCGCATCGAAGCTCGGCCGGCGACCCTTGCGGCAGTTGCCGCAAAGCGTGAAATTGCTGATGATAAGAACCGCCCCGACGACGTCACCGACGCTGCGATTCATTTTGCCGTCGTCATCTTCGAACACGCGCAGCTCAGCAATTTTCTTTGCGATGAAGTGGGCGTCATCTGCATTATCAGTATTGCCGACGCCGATATAAACCAATAGTCCCCTGTCGATGCTGCCGACAATCTTGCCTTCAATACTCACCGACGCTTTTGATACCCGCTGTATGACCGCCTTCATAATCATCTCTAAAAAATTAAAAAGCTAATCAATTATAAAGCAAAACGATCGCTTTTGCTATTATTCAAATATCAGTATAATGCCGCGACGATTGGAAAATCTTTTTCTGGAGTATCGCAATGGCAATGATTCCTTACGACATCAAAGACGTGTTCGACATCACGATGAAGCGAATGACGAGCGAAGGCCTGTTATTAGTGACCGCCGACAAGGCCGGCAGGCCTAACGTAATGACCATCGGCTGGGGCACAATCGGCTCAATCTGGGGAAAAGACGTGTTTATAATACTGGTAAGGCCGTCGCGATACAGCTATTCACTGCTCGAACAGGTGCCGCAGTTCACGGTTAATGTCCCCACGCAGGGGCTTGCCCCGGCTGTTGCGCTTTGCGGAAGCATATCGGGTCGGGATTGCGATAAATTTGAGCAGGCACAATTAACGCCCGTCGCATCGCAGGAAACTATTGTGCCCGTGATAGAACAGTGCCCGGTAAATTATCAGTGCCGGGTGCTGCACAAAACAGATATGGTTGCAGGCGCGGTGCCGGACGATATTAAAAGAACGTTTTACCCCTCGGACGATTATCACCGCGTGTACTTCGGCCAAATACTTGCCTGCTGCGGCGACGAAGCTCTGAAACTCTAAAAAGAGAATGTCCCCTTTTTATTTTTTATTGGTCGGTCTGGCGGTTCTTGCGGCGTTCCTCGTAGGCCTTGCGCCGTTCCTCGCGCTGACGCATTATTTCCTCACGCCGGCTGTTTTTCGCTCGCTCGGTAACCTGCTCAACCTTTGCCGTCCTGTCCGCCAGCAGCTTATCAATGGCTGCTACGGTATTTTCAGCGCCTTCCGATTGGGCTATCATTCTTAATAACTGCAGTTCCGCCTGAGTGGTTCGCAAAGAGGCCCTGGCGATATTCACCTGCTCGCCCTCTTCTCTCATCCAGCCCCGTGATTCGCTTTCAAACGCGCTATTGGCATCGGCCCAGGCTTGCTCCAGCGCCAGCTCTTTTGTCGCTTCTTCAACAACAGCCGTATCCTCGGGCTTTGTCACCTGCGACAATTCTTCATTGGGGTTATTTGGCTCGTTGGCATCGTCAGCACAACTCGCAACAAACAAAAAGCCTGAAACCATCATACAAAAAGTCATAAACATTAT